>WQXD01000045.1 GCA_009785015.1 Oscillospiraceae bacterium
CCCCGCGTATTGTTCCGGGTTTTGCTGCGCCTTTCGCAGTATGGAGGTATCCAGTACATTGATTTGCAGCTGGCTGCCTCCCATATCGACAAAGGCGCGGATCAAATCCGCGACTTTTTCCCGGCCGCTTTCTGAGGCGAAGTCGGCGGGGGTGAGCCTCAATGTGGACACGTTGCCCGCTTGCAGGCGCGAATGGTCGAGGCGGCACAGGGATTGTATCGCAGCGGTAGGCGAAGGGGCGCGTCCCTGGCTTGCCGCCATCGAATCTGCCAAAGGCTGTCCGGCCCGCCTGCCGTCCAAAGTGGCGGGCATATGTTTTCCGTAGGCGATATGCATATTTTCACCGCCCGCCAAATGGCCCAGCATCAAGGCGCGGCGGCGTCCGGGACTTTTGGCTTCCAAAGACTGCGACAATATTTCAACCAATTTGGCGGCGATATGGTCCACGGCCATGTTGTCGCTTCCGAATTTGGGCAGTTTGCGCAAATTTAAAATCAGCGCCTCATCCTGTCCGGATTCCAATCTGTGCAGCAAGTCCGAAAGTTTGGCTTCGCCTTCCCATGCCGTTTTTTCGGCTGAATAAACCATATCCGCGGCGTTTGGCAGCCCGATGCCCTCCCAATGGGCGTAATAAGTATCCAAGCCGCCGCTCATGACGTCAAGTCCCCTCTCCAAGCAGCACGGAAACATGATAGCGGCTTCGTATCTGGCCCAGTCCGTTTTGCCGTCGACGTGCAGATTGGCGGCCGCGCAGGCTTCGGCCACTTCTTCGCATTTCTCTTTATATACCGCCCAAAATTCATCCGTACCGTTTAATTCAAGCTCCGCCGCTTTATGCAGCGCTTCCAAAGTGAGCCGGGCGATGTTGATCCAGCCGTTTGGGGCCCCCCAGTTTCCCTTGCCGGGAGATACCACTTCGGCGCAGCCGCTCAGCGCGTAATCGCGCGCGTCTTCCAAAGACACCCCTACGCGCGTCAAGCCTTCGATCACCGGTTCGTCTCCGAAAAAGTTGGGTTCGCCCAGCCCTTCCCCCAGCATCGAAACGGCCAGTTCCAGTATATCCCGGGGCGTTTTTTTTGTCATGCGGATATATACGGTGGGCCTAAGCAGACGAACGCTGCGTATGGCCCTTAAAAACAACCGGGTCAAATCGTTGCAGGCGTCGCCGCCGTTTATATCGCAGCCGCCCAAAGTCATCGTCTGTACCGAAGAAACGTTGAAAACGCCTTCGAACCATTCGCCGTGCAGCTTTATCATGAACGCTTCTATCAATTCCTGGGCGCGCTCCTTAGTGATAATCCCCGATTTCAAATCGGCCTGATAATATTCGTACAGATATTGGTCGGGGCGCCCGGTCCCGTCGCCGGACACCATGTAGGCAAACCACAGCATCTGTATCGCCTCATGGAAAGTACCTGCCGGATACGCGGGTACTTTTTTGCATATCCGCTCCATTTCCAGATATTCTTCTTTTTGATTTTCGGTATCCGCGGTCTTTGCCAATTCGGCGTATTGGGCGGCATAGCGTTCGGCCGTGCGTATCATGCAGCGGTGGCCGGCGATGAACCCCTCGGTGATTTCGCGCGCCGTACCGGCGCGTCCGGGCAGAAGCGCCTCGGCCTTCTCGATTACCGCAAGGCTGCCCGAACGCAAAAACCCCGCGTAATCCACCACTTTGTGGTTGAAGGGCCCCTGCGGCGAAATCAAGCCGCGCGCCGCCATTTCGTATACCCATTTCGGTTCTCTCGGGCTCACATTGTCCGCGAAATGCGCGATATACCCGTCTTCTCCCGCGGGTTTCCAACCCGACCCCGCAGGACCTTCCCCGCGGACCAGCGCCCCGGCCAACAAATCGTCCGGGCGTATATACGGCGTAAGGCGGTCACGCACATATACGAAGCGCTCGCAGGCTTTCTGCCAGGGTGAAGCGGACTCGGAGGAGGGGACAAACGTTTTGTTCGCGGCGTGCATTTCGTCAAAGGGGCCGAAATAACGGGTGGCCACTTCCTCGCACAGGCGCTGCGAGCGCGGAGTGGACCCGCGCGAAACGCTCAGCGCGCGGGGCAGGCAGTTTTCCATTGAAGTTACTTTTTTCATAAAAAATTCATTCCTTTCGTAAGGCTGATTCGGTAAAAATATTATATCATATAAAAATCAAAAAAACAATATATAATATTATTTATTTTCTTGACATATGTATTTGGTTCTGGTATAATTTATACAAATAATAACGGGAGGTAAACGATTATGAAAAAACCAATTGCGGCGCATTACAAAATCGGCGAAAACGATGTGATAAGATTTGTCTCGGGCGCGACGGTGCTGGAAGAAGCGGTAAAAGGCGGTTGTTACATGGGGATGTACTGGTCGGCGTCAAATCAATTGCACAGGGAAAATATAGCCGCTGGCATTTTGGGAGGTTTGGATCCGGTTTCATGTCCCGCGGCGAGTTTCGGACTTGAAATAGACGGCCAGTCCCTGCACACCAGATGGGTATTTGAAAAAAGCAGTCAGACAACCGAAACCGGCGGTCATATTTTGTGTGTCACCACGTTAAAACACGCCTTGCGTCCGGTGGAAGTGAATGTATGCACAAGGCTCGACGGGACTTCGTATATAACGCGCTGGTTAGAGATAAAAAACACGGGCGGAAAACCCGCCGCTCTTTCGAAAATTTCGCCGTTTTGCGGCACATTGTGGAAAAACGATTTTCACGCGCTCAACTATATGGAAACCTCGCTGTCCAAGCACAGAAACTGCGAGGCACCCTTCAGCGTGGCGTATATGGACGCCTACAGCGCTTCCGAAGAATGCAATCTGAAATGGGTGGATATATCCCTGCCCGAATATGTGTTCGCCAATCACTTCAGGCAGACATTCGGCGCGCCGTACTATATGGCAAAAAACAATATAAGCGGCGAAAGTTTTATCATCGCTTTGGCCTGGTCGGGGGGCTTCGAGACAAAATTCGCCTATGACAGAAACACCAAAACCCTTTCGTTTGAAACCGGGCCCTACGGCAAAGCGCCGCTTCGGGTGATCGGCACGGGCGAAACGGTGACCTCTCCGGCAGTGCATATCGGGCCCTCGCACTTGGGCACCGACGAAACCGCGAAGGAATGGTACGCGCATCTGAGAGCTTCGGTGATACCGCAGCGCAAAGGCAAAAAGCGCATGTACACCATAGCCGCCCGGGTGGTCGAGGAACCGGGCGACTGGATACTCCGCGAAATCGACATAGCGCACCAGATGGGAATTGAGGCGTATATGGTGGACGCCGGCTGGTACGGCGAGCCGTTCACGGGCTGGTGGGAGCACAGGGGGGACTGGTTTGAGGGTTCGTTTTTGCCCGAAGGCGGTCTTGCGGGCATCCGCGAATACTGCCATAAAAAAGATATGATGTTCGGCCTCTGGATGGAACCCGAAGCGATAAATCAACCTTCAAAAATATACAAGGAACACCCGGAATACAAAACCGAAGGCGCCTCATGGGAAATGAATCTGTCAAACCCCGAAGCGGCCAAATACGTCACCGACTGCATCAAAGACGTCATATTAAACAAAAAATTGGACTTTTTCAAAACCGACTACAATATGCGCCCGCCGGAAGGATTCGCGACGGATGTGGACGGCTACGCGGAAAACAAAACGTGGCGGCATTTCGAGGCGATATACGGCGTATATGAAGAAGTGCGGCGGCAGAATCCTGATATAGTGCTGGAAAGCTGCGCCAGCGGCGGCGGCAGAACCGACCTCGGCATGATGAGCCGCTTCGACTACTGCTGCGAATCCGATTTCAGCCAGATGCCGCTCTCCATACGACGCATAAACGCCATGACTCTGTTTTTGCCCCCCGAGGCCATCGTCTACTACCACAATCACATCATGCACGCCCACCAGCTCGCAGATATCGAAACGCACCTGCGCGTGACGCTGTTCGCCATTCCGATCTATGTGGGCTTCGGCGCGCAGAACGCGGACCAGAACAGCATATATTTCGAGAAGTCGCGCGAATATATAGAGCTCGCCAAGGGTTTCTGCCGTCCGGTCATGGAGGATGGCGCGCTTGTCTATCACCACACGCCGTATATCGGCATGGCTGCGCCGGCTCCCTTTTGCGTACTCGAGTACGGGGCCAAAGACAAATCGCGGGGCTACTGCGGCGTATTCAAGCTCGATTCCGGCGCCAAAACGTATAATCTGCGCCTTAAGGGGATTGACAAAAGCAAAAATTACGAAGTGACATTCAAAAACGAAAACGAAACCGCGGTAATTTGCGGATTCGAGCTGGCGAATTCGGGGATTGAAGTAACTCTCGAAGACATAAATACTTCGGAACTCATACTGTACAAACAACTGTGAATTTAAGTGAGGAAAAAAATGGACAATATCACCGAAACGAAAAAAGCACGGTATCTGAAGTTTTACAGCTCTGACCCGGATTACAGGCGTTTGTATCACATCCATGTGGCAAGCGACAACGCGAATAACGTACTGCCGCAGACTTACCGGGAAAACATGCAGCTCCGCATAGACTGGGCGGTGAGGCAGTATGAAACCTGGATGTCGCGTTTTGAATGGGTGGACGACGATTTTATCCCGTATGGCAATTGCATAACAGGCACGGAAATATTTGCCGAAGCCTTCGGCTGCAAAGTGCAGAGGCCAAGCGACAACCGGCCGTTCGCCCTTCCGTTGATCACCAAATCTTCGCAGATAAAAGAGATCAAAATCCCGAAATTGGAAGACAGCTCGCTTTTTTATCTTTTTGATATGGCCGATAAAATAAAAGAAGGCTGCGGGGCCGGCGCGCTGTTGAATATGGTCGACCCGCAGACGCCGATGGACATAGCCGCTTTGATCTGGGACAAAAATTATTTTTTCGCCGCCATGATAGATGAGCCCGAAGCCGTTAAAGAACTCGCGCAGAAAGTATCCGTTTTGTTTTTCGCGTTTTTCGACGAGTGGTTTAAGCGTTACGGAAAAGAATTTATCGCCCACGACCCGGATTATTACATGCCTTCGGGCATGGATGTGTCCGAAGATGAAATAGGCGCGGTCAGCCCCGCTATGTTCGAGGAGTTTTTTCTGCCCGAATTGGTGAGCATATCCGGCCGCTACGGCGGGCTCGGAATGCATTCCTGCTCAAATTCCAAGCATCACTGGGATAATTTCAAGAAAATCCCCAATTTCAAAATGTTCAACATCACGCACCCGTATGACAATGAGTTTATAGCCGAAGCGATAAAATATCTGGCGGGGCATATCGGCATATTTCCGACAATGCCCCAAACATGGTTCCCGAAACTCAGCGCCGACGCCTGGGTTCATTTGGATTTTTGGGTGAACACCGAAGATGAGATAAAGGCGCTTTCGGACAAATTGTCGTCGATGGAATTCCGCCGCGGCAAATTGGCGGACTAAAAAAATATTTCAGAGAGGAAATTACTATGGGGATCGCTCGCTCGTTTTCCTTCTTGACGCCCGGAGATCCGACTTTTGTCAATCCCGGAGGCTGGGTTTTCCGGTATATGGAAGAAGACGCCCGCAACGGCTGGCTTGCCACCTGTGAAAAGATGAGCCGCTCGGGGCTGATGCAGTATGACGCCAACAGCAAATTCGAAGTGCCGTACCTGCTGCCGCCGTGGAAATGGCTCGGCAACGCCAGGGACGGCTGGGACAAGTCCGTGCCTTTCCATCAGCCCTTGATCGACCAGATGGGAGCTTACGGCGAGGGCGAATATCAGGGGCACTGGCTCGATGAACTGTACAGAATGGCCTATGTCGTCAAATTGGAAGGCTTCGCGAAATGGGCCGACAAAACCATAAGCGACATACTCGCCCCGAAAGAAGACCCCTGGAAGGGCGCCTTTGACTACGGATTGTATCAGGGGCCGGATGAAAGCGGCTACATCGGAACCAACCCGCCTTACCTGCGCTTCACCGGAAAATATCAGGCGCCGGTGGGAATACTTTCGGGGTCGTTTGAGGCTTCCGGGATGAGCGAAGTTCTTGCGGCGCTCATGCTGTATCACAAATACACCAAAAAAGATGAAGTCTTAAAGGCTGTCGAGAAATGCGCCGATTTGATATGCGAAAAGATGGCGGGAAAAGAAACGATGGGAGCTTCCGGGGGCCCGTTGATGACAAGCATGCTGGCAAAACTGTACCAATGCGTCCCAAAGAACGAATATCTTGCACTTGCGGTGACAATAAACGGCCATTTTTCCGGACCTATAGAAGAAAGGCTCAAAGCGGGCGGATTTGGCATGAAGGGGGTCCATACCGCGACTATCGGAATAATAATGCTCGCCAATCAGGATTTGTACGAAGCCACCGGCGATGAGCGGTTCTTAAATTTTTCGGAAAAAATGTTTTGCAACGTGATGGAATACGGAATGCAGCCCCACGGTTCCGGCACCGCGAGCCACGAACTTCTGGATTACAGCGGGCCGGATAAAAATACCGAAGGCTGCGATACCGCGTGGTTCATAATGGCGTGGACCCAGCTTGTCAGAATCACCGGCAAGGCGCATTACGCGGATCTCGCCGAAAGGGCGCTCTGCAACGCTCTGCCCGGGCACCGCTCAAAAGACGGGCTCGCCAATCCCTATTACACCCGCCCGAATCAGCTTTTCGCCGTCCGCAGCGACGGTCAGGGGACAGTTATGGCGGCGCGCCTCATCGTGGAGTGCTGCATGGGCAATCTCGGGCGCTGTTTTCCCTATTTGATCGAAAACGTGGTCCTGATGGAAAATGACCGCCTGTATGTGCCCTTTTACATGGAAGGAAGCTATCAGGTTAAAATAAAAAACAGCGTGGTCAATGTGGAAATCAAAACAGAATATCCTTTTGAGGAAACCGTCCGTATAAAATTCGACACCGATATAGAAAGTCAGTTCCCCGTAAAATTCAGAATCCCTTCGTGGTGTTTGGAATATTCCGTCACAATCGCAGGGAAAACGGTCGCGGCCGTCGCCGAGGACGGCTGGTGCGAAGTTGCCGGAAACTGGAAAAACACGCCGGAGATCGAATTGAATTTTAAAATGCCCGTCTATTTGGAAAATCAGGGCGAACTTGTCAGTATTTTCAGAGGGCCCCTGCTGTACGCGCTTCCGGTTGAGGGCGAGCGCGCCGTCGTCGATAAATGGGGTTCTTTCGAAGAACTGCCGGGAAAATTCAGCAAATGGAATTACGCTTTGATCATAGACAAAAACAACCCCGGGGACTCGGTTAAATACACAAAATGCGAAACCGGGAGCGGGGATTATGTGTGGGAGTCGCCGAGAGGGGTTTTGTCCGTAAAGGCGGCGAGACTGCCGGATTGGAAGTTTGACCGGCCCATGGAGGAATTGATTCCAAAAAATTCCACCGACGCCCCCGAACCGGAATTCAAAAAAGAATATTTGAACAATATGAGCCCGCCCGAACTTGTACAACTCGTCCCATACGGCAATACGGTGCTCCGGATGTCCTTTTTTCCTCATACGAATTAGACTTATGTCAATTCTTCCTGCTTTTTTATATGATGCTCCTGCTGTTCGGCGGACAACATGGTAAAATATGCCGACCAGCCGCCCATACGCACTCTTAAATCCCGATATTTTTCGGGATTTTTTTGCGCTTCGCGCAAAACTGACGTATCCGCTATCGAAAGCGTAAGCATGTTTCCGCCTAAATTCACAAAAGATTTGAGCAATCCCGTCAGCCTGTCCCGGCCCTCGCGGGAAAGTACGCCGTTTTTCGCGACAAGTTTTCCCGCTATGCGTAAATCGGCGGGGGAACCCACGGGCAGATTGGTCAGATCAAAAGAAGCGTGCGACAAAATCGCGCCCGTCACGCCGCGCTTCGCAGCTCCCGCGGACGGGGAAAAATTGCTGCTCACGGGCTCGCCGCTTTTTCTTCCGTCGGGGGAAGCGGCGCAGCCTTCGCCTATGGCTATATACCACGAAAACGTGCCCGCCCCCGGCAAAAATATCATCGTTTCATGTTTTTTATTTAAATGCGAGACTATACCCGCGAAATCATCGACGAGAATTTTTCCTATATCGTCGGCTTCCTTTTGATTGCTGCCGTATTTCGGCGAATCCAAAAGTTTTTGCCTCAAATTTTCATATCCCTCATAGTTTTCATCCAGCGCTTTTATCAATTCCCGCATACTTGTTTCTTTTTTTTCAAAAACCACTTTTTTTATCGCCGCAAGCGAATCGATCACATGCGACATCCCTTCGGCTATGAGGCCGTATGTTATATATTTCGCCCCGGAGTGCGTCATATCGAAACCGTTTTCCATAGGTCCGTCAAGCAGGGCCGAGAGCAGGGGAACGGGGGCGATGGCCGCCCTTGTGCCGAACATTTCGCAGTTTTTTTTCATCAAGCCGTCAATTACATACTCAAGCTCCCGCAAAAAAACACCATACAGCTCATCATAATCAGAAAAAGACGACGGGTCGCCGAAATCCGGAGCTTCTTCTTTTTGGTCCATTCTGCTTTTGCCGCGGTTTAAAGCCCATTCAAGGCAGCGGAGCATATTAAATCTGTCAAAATAGAAATCGTTGCGCCCCGCGATTATTATCTCCCAACATCCGTCGTTTGTGTAATCGCGGGCGTCTTTTGTCGGGATGCCCCATTTTGTCAAAGCCGGGACGATAACTTCGTCGTTGAAAAAAGCGGGCAGCCCTCCGCCGTTTATGAGCGTTTCACAGGCTTTCGCATATAATTTTTCGGGAGTGGCGGAGGAGAGCCTCAAAGTCAGGCACGGATTTGTCATGCGGTTTACATCGAACGCTTCAAGGCACATATATGTGACAAAATTTGTCATGTCTTCACCGTTTTCGGGGTCAACCCCGCCTATAATCACATTTTGGAGCCAGTGATTTGTCGCGTCGACATTGTCGCGCGCGTTATGCCTTTGCGTGGTATGGGCGAAAGGCGAACGTTTTGCCCAATTTTCTTCGTTTCGCCTGTTTGTTTTTTCGAAATTTGTTTCCTGATACACGAGATCGTTGTCGATGGACCGTTCGTTGAATTTGAGAAAAAAACAAGTTACCGTTTCCTGCGCTTTTTCCATATCGATGATCCCGTTTTCGAGATCGCGTTCGAGATAGTGCCCGACATGCCGGTCAAACCTGCCTATGGCGAGATGATTTCCCGTCAGCTGGAATGCGAAATGGGTGAGCCATATCGAAGCGACCGCCTGGATAAAAGTTTCGGGGGGATTTTTGGGAGCGAAGCCAAGGTCGGCGGCCATTTGTTCCAATTCTTTTTTTCTTAGGGGATCGGTTTCTTTTTCTGCCGATGCTGCGCAATATTTGGAATATCTGCCGGCTAATATTTCCAAAGCGTCCATCACAATGGCGACAGCTTCGTAAAATGCTTCGGATTCCGGTTTCGCCTTTTTTGACAATTGCAATGCGTCCTGTTTTATTTTTTCCGTCCCGCAGCTGAGCAATTTCGGGTATGACGGCACGATATGGCCCACGATCGAACCTGCGGACAACCCTTGCAGGGAGGCCGCCTCTTTTTCATCTGCTGTGGCATAAGAGGGCAGCGTACCCGAAATTATGATATCATCTTCGGGTATGACGATGCTTCCCGCAATCAGCTGCCCCGGCCATATACACAGAGGAACATTTGAAAATTTCATGCGGACGGCTTCGGCGCTGCGGACTATGAGCGGTTTTTGTTCTATCCCCGGAAATTTTTCAAAAACGCTTCCGTTTTCGTTTTGCCAATGTTTTTTGCGGAGCATACTTTTTTGTATGCTCTCTTTTATACTTTCAATGCGTTCAGACATATATTTTCCCCCTTTACAATACAATCACATCTATTTCTTTCGGGGCGGTTTTGCGCAAATAATCCAAATAATCATCGCTTTGCTTTTCCAATTCCCCGGGGCGGTACGGCAAATTCAGCCATTTATATTTAGCGGGGGCGGAAGGGTTATAACGAAGCAAATGGATACTTTGAATATGCAGTTCAAGCGCCAGATTATATATTTCTTCTATTTCGTTTGCCGAATCGTTATATCCCGGTATGAGCGGAATTCGCAGAACTATTTTTTTTGGCGCATATTCGGCCAGCTTTTTTAAATTATCCAATATTGTTTGATTTCCCGCACCTGTAAAAATCAAATGCTTTGTATCGTCGAGACTTTTTATATCATAATAAAAAACATCGGTATATTGAGCAATATCGCAAAGATTTTCCCATTTGCCCATTCCCGAAGTCTCCACTATGGAGTGTATTTCGCATTCGTGAAGCTGCCAAACTAACGATTTTGCGAATTCGGGCTGGAACAACACCTCTCCGCCCGAAAGCGTCACCCCGCCGCCCGACGAATCAAAAAAGGGTTTGTTTGAGGTGACCTCACCGACAATTTCCGATGCTCTCACATTTCGTCCGCATATCACGTCCGCGCCGTTTACGCACAGTACCTGCGGTTCTTTTTTATGCGATTCGGGGCTGTGGCACCATACGCATCTGAGCGGACAGCCTTTAAAATAGATGACCGCGCGTATTCCGGGACCGTCATGCACCGCGAAATGGTCGATATCAAAAATAATTCCCGTTATATCCGTCATTTGCTTATATCATACCTTGCCTTGGCGAGAAATTCTTTGGACGGTTCAAATCCCCAGCCCGGAGAAGCGGGAACGGCGGCGCGGCCGTCTCTTATTTCGACTTGCGGCTCATAACAGCTCACCGCCCATAAATCGTCTTCTATCCCGCATTCGAGAAACGGGTAGGGCGAATCTATACAAGCCATAAAGTGAAGTCCCATTACCAATATCGGGGAACGGTTCGATGTGTGCGGCGTCACTTCCAGCCCTTTATTTGCCGCGTGTTTTGCAATCCTCAGCGCGCGGGAAAATCCGCCGATATACAGCAAATCGGGCTGGCATACGTCCATCACTCTCTGGTCTATCATGCGTTCCCACATGGTGTCGATATAATCCTGTTCTCCTCCCGCTACGGGCATGCCTATTTTTGCGCAGGCTTCGCGCACCGCTTTTGTCTTTTCGATTTCCCAGTACGGGCACGGCTCCTCAAACAGTTTAATGCCGTGGCCGTGCATGAATTTTGCCATTTCTATCGCTTTTTCAACCGAATAATTGCCGTTTACATCGACGATTATATGCGTGTCCGGTTTGGCTGTTTTGACCATTGCGGCGACCATATCCTCCGTCCGGTTCTCCCAGAAGTCCAAATCGCGCCCCACAGGTATTCCGGGGTGCAGCTTTATCGCCCTGTACCCGAATTTGTCCTGTATGGCGCGGAGCCTGCCGGCTTCTTCCCAAACGGGCAGGTCGCGTTTCATGCTTGAAGCGTACAGGTCTATGTAATCCCGTTTTTTGCCGGCCATTTCGGCGACGGACACGCCTTTTTTTTTCGCGGCCAAATCCCAAAGCGCCGTATCTATCCCCGCCGCCGCCCTCGCGAGAAAACTCCCGAGAAATTTATATTGCCTGCGTATTATTTCATCTGCGACATTCGTGTAATCCTCAAACGGTTCCAGCGCGATGCCCGCGGTGATTTGATGAAGCACCTGCGCCGTGATATTCGCGCAGAACGGGGCGGTCATTCCCCAGCCGCAGTCATTGTTTGAATCGGTCACGCGGACAAAACAAATATCGTTATTTGCAAATGTTTCGATGGATTTGATTTTCATATGATGCATCCTCCCTTATTTTCACTCATGCAAAACCGTTTTTACCATGCACTCCGTTTTGTAACAAGCCACGCCTATTTTATAGACAGGTTTGCTGTTTGTGATAACGGTATAATATTTTTGTTTGTCAATTTGTTTTAAGGCTTCCTCCGCTTTTTTTTCCAATCCGTTTGCGTCAGCGGATTTTTTAAATTCCAAAACGGCGTTGAATTTATCGCCCTCTATCGATAAATCATACCGTTCGAACCCGCTTTCCTTATTCGACGCGCATTTGAATCCGACGCCCAGCGCCATGCCAAACAGGAATATATGATATATCTTTTCGGGCTCGTTCTTATTCGTGTCAAAACAGGACAAACGATAATCAATAAACTCTTTGAGCTGCAAGCTGAAATCGTTTACGTCACTTATATTTTTGAATATACCGCGCAAATCCGCAACGGGCGCTTCAACGATAAATTCCAAAACAAAGTCGCGCCATACGCTTCGCAGTTCCAAATTCGGCATATATACCCTGTATGTCGCAGGCCGCTTATCCGTTTGTTTTGTTTTTTCGTCATAGGTAAGATACCCTGCCTGAACCGCCAGCGAATAAAACTGCGAATCCGCAAGATTGGAAAACGCGATATTTTTCAGCGACAGCCTGGGCTGCAATTCCGTTATTATATATGCGTTTCTATTTTCGATCATCTCCAGCAATCTGTCGGCCCGTTCTTTGTTCATAAGATCAATCAACATATCCAAAGTGCCGCTTTTGCCCCAATAGTTGTCGAGTTTTTTATAATGCAGATAAGACATGACCGAAAAAATGTTATACAGCTTTTCTTCGCCGACCCTCGTGTTGTTGTACCAATCCCTCACCTTGTCCAATTCTTCCGGCGTCAGTAATTCATATGCCTCATCTTCCGTGAGTGAAAAATCCCCGTCATAAACGCCGCTTGTAAAAACGTCGTAAACCACCAAATTATTCAGCCCGCTGAACATGCTTTCCTTTGATATCCGGGTGACTCCGGTCAATATTGCTTTTTCAAGCGAACGATTGTCTTTTAAGGCTGCGTCAAATATATCCGTAATCCACCTTCTGAGATTTTCATATTCGCCCGAATACACGTTATCCATAAGTACTTTGTCGTATTCGTCGATGAGGATATACGGTCTTACTCCGTACACGGTATGAAGATTTTGAGTCAAATACAAAAGAGCGTTGGTATTGTCGTTTTCTTTATCATCAAAATAATCTGTCAGATTATAATCGATTTCTTCTTTTTTCAGATAATGGCTTGCGCTGTCTTTTATTTTTATTTTAAATTGATTTTTATAGTTTGGCAGTCTTAATTCTTTGAAATTCAAGAATATGACAGGATGTTTATTGCCGCGCGAAAAAACGGGGTTGTTTTCGATATACAGTCCCTTGAATAAATGTTTTGTATCCTGCTTGCAGTCGAAAAAAGTCCGCAGCATATCCAAATTCAAACTCTTTCCCGCGCGTCTGTGTCTGGTAAACAACAAAACATCGTTTGAATCCTGCAGGATGTGTTCTATAAATGCGGTTTTATCTATATACAACCTGTCATTTTCTATAAACTTCGAAAATATGCTCGACGATATATTTACATTGTCTTTCCGGCCTGTATACATAGCGTTTCCTCTACCGATTGGCCATTTTGTATATATTAAAAATATCGTTTTTATCCAATGGTTTGAAATTCCCCACCAAACGGCTGCCGTAAAATACGCAGCTGTCCGCCATCTCACCGAGTACGTGATCGGGTAAAACGCCGATTCCGAGTTCCGAAAAACAGGTGGGCATTCCGATGATTTTGAAAAATTCCACAGTTTTGCTTATGCCGTCGTCAGCTTCCCAAACTTCTTTTGCATATTTGGCAAAACGCGCGGGATTGCAATAACAGACATATTTGGCCCATGAAGCCCACATCGCCGACAGGCTCGCCCCGTGCGGCACGTCGAAACGGCCGCTCAGTTCATGCCCGATCTGATGGACGGAAAAATCACCCGGCCGCCCGAGGCCCGTGATATCGTTGTGCGAAAGGCTTCCGCACCACATAATTTCGCTGGCCGCATCGTAATTTTCGGGTTCGCGCAAGAGCAGCGGACCGTTTTTGACGACGTTTTTTAACAGCGCGGCTGCGATTGCGTCGGTAAATTCGTTTCCTTCGACATTGGCGAAATAGCGGTCCATAGTGTGCATCATGATATCCGCGATGCCGCAGGCAACCTGAAATTTCGGAACGGTATAAGTCAGTTCGGGGTTCATCACGGTAAAGCGGGGACGGTTGAAATCCGTGCCCAATCCGCGTTTTTCCCCGGCGTCGGAATTTGTCAGAACAGCCGAATTGCTGGTTTCGCTTCCCGCCGCGGAAATGGTCAGCACGACCCCAACCGGCAAAGAACCCGTAAGTTCGGCTTCTTTTGTCCAGAATTTCCAAACATCAATGCCGGGATTTTTCACGCCGTGCGCTATCGCTTTGGCCGTGTCGATTGCGCTGCCGCCTCCCACTGCAAGTATGAAGTCCGCGCCAAACTCGACGGCGGATTTTACGCCTTCTCTCGCGTGGGAGACCAAGGGGTTCGGCTGTGCCCCGCCGAATAGGGAATACCGTATGTTTTCCGCTTCGAGCAATCCGGTGATTTTTGCGAGCAAACCGGATTTTTGAGCGCTTGCGCCGCCATATACCACAAAAACTTTTGTCCCTTTGTATTTGCGGATAAGCTGCCCCGTTTTTTCCTCCGCTTTTTTGCCGAATACAATTTCGGTGGGTGCGTGAAATATAAATGACTGCATAAAATTTTAAAATCCTTTCATAAAAATATCGCGGGCATACCCGGCCCATTCGTCTTTTATATCAATATCTCCGAGAGACGGATAATCTTTTGCTATCAGGCCGCCGCCCTTGTAAAACTTTTGAATCATTCGCGCCGCTTCCGATTGTATTTTGTTTTTGTCGCCCGTGGGCAAAACTTTTTGTATATCGACCGGGGCCCATAAAGTCGCTTTTCCTCCGATTTTTTTCGACAAATCGTCAAAATCGTACAGCGCGGGCTGGTCGAACTGAAAAGCGTCCACTCCAATCTCGACAAAATCATCTATGATGTCGCGAACAAGTCCGCACGAATGGAGCAGAAACTTTATTTTGTGGCTGTGCAGCCGCTCAATTACGCGGGCATACGGTTCCCTCCAGATTTCGCGCCAGCTTTTCGGGCTGATATACAGCGAATTCTGCAAGCCCCAGTCGTCGTAAATGACAACTGAATCTATTTTGCAGCTGCTGAGCATGTCAGCCTGCGCTACGGCGGTTTTGGCGCATTCATTTACGAGCCGTTTCAAATTTTGGCTCTCCAAAACCGTGTCAGCCAGCATATTGCCTATGGTGCGCGCGTCCCGGGCTATCGCCTGAAGCGACATAATGCCCGAAACGGTGAACATATCGCAGTTGGTTTCCGCCCATTTTTGAAGTTTTCCGAGCTCGTAATTTTCCGGGAGGCGGTAAGGGGCCAAATAGGCGTCGACATAATTGTCGAGATATTCCCACCCGTCTTCGAGCGCGCCCCTGATGCATTCACCATTGGTCACCCCCCCAAGCCTTCCGAAAATATTTCCGTCGCGGAGGCATACTTCCCCTTTAAATCCCGGAACTTTTTCCAAAAGTTTCGGATAATGGCCCCATGCCTGATATTCTTTGTCCGGTATATTGGTATTGGTCAAACCGCCGAAAGCCATGTCCGAAGGATTCGGATAATTAAAATTATACCCCATGCGCGGCGGGCTGTCAAATTCGAGCACCCGCTTTATAATTTCCTTGCTTTTCATTTTATTTCCAAAATATTATTTTAAAAATGTTTTTTCTTCCATTATACACGACAATTGCAAAAATGTCAATAAAAAATATTTTTTTATAATCCGGCCGCGGGCTCCTCTATTGATTTTGCGGCTATTTCGCTGCCCAAATACTGCGGTATCTCCATTCCCGCCATTTTAAACATCTCGTTTAAAGGCGGAACCGCTTTTAACATTCCCGAAAGAAAGTTGGCAGTCGCGGGGCTCTTTCCGTCGCCGCCCATGCTGTCCCAGACGGTCACCTTGTCGATTTTGAGACCCTTGATCGCTTCGACCTGGATTTTGACGATTTCGTCTATTTTGTCCGCGATTAAGAGCTGTATAGCCGCTTTGACGTCGCCTCCGGCGGCCTCCACGATTTTGCCGAACCCTTCGGCCTGACGCAGCAATATTTCCTGGTTTCCCTTGGCTTCCGCTGTCAGCCTCGCCAGCGTGGCGTCCGCTTCACCCGCCGCTTTGCGGCGCATCTGTTCGGCTTCGGCTTCGGCCCGGATTTCGAGCTGTTCTTTGTCGATAGTCGCTTTTACCATGATATCCGCTTCCAATTTCGCCTTTTCGAGTTCCGCCCTTTTGAGCTCGGCTTTCCGCTGGGCTTCATATGCTTCCTCGTCGGCGGCCGACTGCTGGGTTTTTTCGGCTATTATGGCGCGTTTTAAGGATTCCGCTTCGCGCTCGCGCCTTTCGGCGTCGGATTGGGCGATGTTCATTTTGGCTTCGTTTTCCCCTTTTATCGCGTCCGAATCGGCTAAGGAAGTTGACACGCGCTGATCGCGCCTGGCAGTCGATTCACCGATTGACCCGTCTTTTTCCTGCAAGGCCACCATGCGCTTCGCGTCGTTGATCGCCTTCGCGGCGGCTTCTTTTCCGAGGGCCTGAATATACCCCGATTCGTCGGTAATGTCCGTTATGTTGACGTTTATGAGCCTGAGCCCTATTTTTTTCAGCTCCGTTTCCACATTGCTGGAAACCGCTTCCAAGAACATGTCCCTGTCGGAGTTGATTTCTTCTATGTCCATTGTGGCTATTACAAGCCTGAGCTGGCCCAGGATTATATCTTTCGCCAATTCCTGCACTTCGGAAAGCGGCAATCCGAGCAGCCTTTCGGCCGCATTCTGCATAATTCCCGGCTCGGTTGAAATACCCACGGTAAAACGCGAAGGAACGTCGATTCTGATATTCTGCCGGCTCAGCGTATTTTTTAAATCCACGCTGATCGATATGGGGGTCAGATCCAAAAATTGATACGACTGGAAGACGGGAACTATAAAGGTCGCTCCGCCGTGGATGCATTTGGAGCTTCTCGCGTTTCCGTCTTTGTCCTGCCCGAGTTTTCCGTACACGACCAAAACTTTGTCAGAGGGGCATTTTTTATACCTCGACAAAAAAGTTATACTCGTCGAAAAAAACAAAAAGACGATAAATCCCGCTAAAATCCATACATTCTCCATAAAATAAGCCCTCCTTGAAATTTAAATTAATTTAATTTATCCGCAATTTTTTCAACAACCAGCACATTTCCCTCCCTGATGTCCGTGACGTAGATCGTTTCGCCGGTTTTTATCGTTTCGCTCTGTTCCGTCACTGCGTCAAACTCGCACAGTTTTTCCTGCACCGTCACATTCACTTTGCCCTTTCCTTTTTCGCCGCCCGGGATTCTTATATACACCTGTCCCGTCTGCCCGAGCGCGTTTTTGATTTTTGTGGTGCCGTCCTCCTGCAGGCCCAATATTATCTGCATGAGCTTGGCCATGAACACAAGCGCGGCAATCCCGCTCGCCGCCGCGCAGAGCAGCGAAACAAACTCGCTTGCCCCCGCCCGCGACAACAAAAATCCGACCCAGCTGCCCATCATCAAAAACGCCATTATGCCCCTCACCGTAAACAGCCTCAGTCCGGTCGGGTCTATCTGAATCTGCGCGCCCTCTCCGTTTGTTTCGCCTGAAAAATCGTGGTCCGCGGAAAAATCGGCGCCGGAATCCGCCGAATCGGCGATATCGGCCTCAATATCGCTTCCGTCGCTCACATAGCTTTCCCCGGCTTCGGCGTCGTTGTTGTTTGAAATGCCGATGAGGGCGAGTATTGTCTGTATTATCAATATGACGGTCGAAGACACCGATATGACAAAAAAAACTGACTGGAACGCACTCAAATCCGATAAAAAATTGCTCATCGTTTTCACCTCGAAACATTAAAAATAAAAGTAAATGTTGTTTACTTTAATTTTACTATATTATTTGCGGAATGTCAATAGGTTTTAAAAAAAAAATAAAAAACTTGACAAAAACATAAGACAGGAATTGGCCCATTTTGGGCCAATTCCTCCGCTTTTCAAAAAGAACTTCAATTGTCGAGCAGACTCGACACCAATTTGTCGACATCTTTATTGGCTTTCCCCTCGTTTTTTTCGTAGAACGAAGCCATTGCGCGCCCGAAACTCATCGTATGGTACATGAGCTCGCTGTCGATGCCTCCAAAGGCGTATATGCCCCCCAGGTCAAATGTGGTATTGCCGAATATTATATTGAGCATCTCCTCCGAATCGCTGTCGCGCGACACTTTCGTTTTGAGCATGACGTCATAATACGCCGGAAGCAGGATATACCTCGACTCGTAAGCCATAGCTTCGAGAACGGCGCCGGAAATTTCCGGGTCCGCCGTCGACGGAACGGCAAGCCCGGGGCATATTATGGAATTTACAAGGCTCAAATAATTCTTTTGGTTTTCGTCGTATTTGGGAAAGGGAAGTATGCCGAAGTCGGTCTCCATGCTGCGCAGATCCTCTATTTCCATCATGCGGATATATCTGAGGAGCGCCTGGTCGTTTTGAAACATTTTGTTGCCTTCGATGATAAACCCGGCGTCGCCGAAGGCCCTCATTGTGTGGAAGGCGACGTTTTCGTCGTAGATGACTTCATATATGGACTCAAGCGCGCTGTATACCTTTTCGCTGTTGAAACTCATATAAGGCAGATCGTTTTCGTCTTTTCGCGCTATATATTCTCCCGCCCCCGAAAGAAAGGCCGGCATCGAATCGCGGTAATAGAGAAGGCCGTAGCGGTCGTTTTCATCCATTTTGCCGTCTCCGTTCAAGTCGTCCGATATTTGCCTGGCCAACTCGAGCGTTTTTCCGAGCGTCCATTTTCCGGTTGTCACAAGCGAATAAAGGTCTTCGATCTGATAATCGGCCTGGAGTTTTTTGTTGAACACAAACACGTTTATCGCGCCTTTGTCCAATATTTCTATATCGCCGGTGACCGCGAACAATTTTCCGGCGATCGAAGTCATCGATACGCAGTTCTGGTCCCACCACGGACGGCTCAGATCCAAATTCGGCAGCGTTTTCAAATCGAGCA
>WQXD01000046.1 GCA_009785015.1 Oscillospiraceae bacterium
ACTACGGGCGAAACAGGAACCGGCGCTCCGTCATACATCAAAAAAGCCGGGCAAGTGATTGAGTATGTTAATTTAAGCGAGGAGGAGAGAAGAATGATATCAGCGCTTGAAAAATATGAAGCGGACGAAATAGCTCAAAGGCAGTATGTTTTCTTAGAAGGCGAAAAGAAAGGTGAAAAGAAAAGGGAATTAACTATCATTGCAAAAATGCTGAAACGTGGCGACAGCATAGCGGAAATATCCGATTTTTTAGAAGTGCCAGTCAAGGAAGTAGAAGAAGCGAAAAAGAAATTGAAATCATAAATTCACATATGAAAGGGTGAACGCAGATGAACATCCCTATTGAAATTTCGAATAATCCATCGCAAAAGCTTGTAAGAGGTTTCGGCGAGTTTAAAGCTAATGAAATTGATAAAAAAAGGAGAATTACAAAAATGAACTGCATAACGGTGAGTTCCAGCGAATGGACATACCCGGATATAACCGGGTACAAAACGGGGGGCCGGACAATAAACTGCCACGCGGCCCGCGGGGGCCGGCTCTGCTGTCAGATACTGTTGACCGGGGTCGGCGACGGCGGCGGTATCTGCTGCGAAGCGGATGGCGGCATAGCCGGCTTTGAGCTCGAATTTTATGAAATGGTCCCGATTTTCGTGGACAAACCAGGCCTTGAGACATACAACCCCGTCCCGCTCTACCCCAACCGCACCGGCCCTTTCTATATCTACGACTGCCTGAAGCCGCTGGGCGGCCGGATAAAAGCGATGGATCAAACGGCGGCGCTGTATATATGCGCGCGCGTTCCGGAGGATTTCGCGGCGGGCGTATACGAGGGGGGCCTTGTCATATCGCTCGAGGGCGAAAAAACAAAGATACCCGCCTCCTTTACGGTGCATAAGGCGGTGCTGCCTTCTGAAACCCTGAAATTTGCGACCTGGTACAACCCGCGCTGCACCGCGAAATACCACAACGCCGAGCCCGGCTCCGGCGAATATGAGCGCCTTGATCTGCTCTATCACAAAATGATGCGCCGCATGCACATGAATACGCTCAGGGTGGACATCGGCGCGGACATTTTGCAAACCGGCGAAAACAAATACGAGTTTGATTTTTCGAAGTTTGAGCGCTATGTCAAAATGGGGATAGCGGAGGGCTTCAAGTACTTTCAGACCCCCTCGATAGGCGGGAGAAGAAGCTGGAGCCAACCCACAATTTACGTGAACCACGGCGAAATCCCGTGCCTTTCATATGAAGGGTACGCCTATCTTTCACAGTATCTCGGCGAATTCGGCAAACTTCTGAAAGAAAACGGCTGGACCGACATGTTCTATTTCAGCATCGCCGACGAGCCAAACGACATAAACGCGCTCGAGTACAGGGCGCTGTGCGGAATGGTCCGCCATCTGCTCCCGGGCGTAAAGCTGTTCGACGCCATGTCCCACGTGCCGGTGTACGGCAGCTTGGACGTATATGTGCCGCTCAATTCGGAGTATGAGAAACACATTGAGACCTTTGAGCGTTTCCGCGGGTCGGGCGACGAGCTTTGGCACTACGTCTGCTGCGGGCCGAGGGGCGAAGGGTATATAAACAGGTTTATGGACTATCCGCTGCTTGCCACGAGGTATCTGTTCTGGGGAAACTACAAATACAATCTGACCGGCTACCTCCACTGGGCGGTAAACCAATACCAAACCGACCAGGACCCGTTCACAAACAACTGGCCCCTGCACTGGAACGCCGGAAATTCATGCATACTGCCCCCCGGGGACACCCATATCATATATCCGGGAGAGGGCGCCCCCTGGATGTCCATGCGCCTCGAGGCGCACAGGGAAAGCGCGGAGGAATACGAGATACTGCGGTCCATCGCCCAAAAGGACAAGGAGGCCGCCGACAGGCTGTGCGCTTTGTGCTTTGCCGGGTTCAACAAAGTGGAAAACGACCCCGCGAAATTCGACGAAGCGCGAATCGAAATGTTTGAGACGCTCGGCAAACTGCAGGGCTTTTAGATTTTTCCTTTTTTTTAGTTTCTCAGCTCATCCTGAAATCGATATGCGGCGGCGGGTCGGTTTTGTTTTGCCGGTTTGCGGCCGCCGCCCACTTAAACCACAGATCGGTGAGCTCCGTTTCGCCTTCGCGTATGCAGGAGTACTCGCGGGAAAACATCTCTTCCAGTTCCTCAAGGCGGCCCGTGTGCCAGGCGCACCTTGCGCGGTACACCCACATCCTGTCGGGCGCGTCCTTTGAGAGACCGGCCAGCGCCTGCCAGCACCGCTCATATTCCCCAATTTTCAAAAGCAGCTCCGCGTACTCGCACTTGTACGGGTCGGAGCCGCTTTGCGCCGTCGCTTTTTCCATCAAATCGGCCGCCTTGGCGGTATTTCCGTTTTTCGCCTCGAGCAAGCTCAGGTTTCTGTAGGAGAGCGCGTGCGGCAGGCTCTTTTCCCACGCCGCAACCGCTTCCTCTTCCCTGCCCTCCTCGCAGTACATGATTCCAAGATGCGCGAGCGCCTCCGCGGAGCCGTCTTTTAAAAGCATTTCCCGCCAGTCCGGGCCGGTCATAAAAGAAGCGGTGCCGCATGGCAGGGCGCCGTTTACCAACAGGCCGAGCCAGGGCAGCTCATCTGCCCCGATTGAAAATTCCGGGAAATCATAGGGCAGCGGTTCGATGCCTCGAAGTTTCCTGCGGAAGTTTTCGAGCGCGCCCCATCCGGAGCCCGCCGAGATGTACTCGGAGCGTTTTTCGGGAGCGAAATTCGGGATTTCCCGCGAAAAAAGGGCCGACAGGGCTTTTGAGGCCTCTTTGTATTCCATTTCGCATATGTCATGGGCGGCATCTGTACTCACGCCCAAAAACGCCTGCGTGAAACTCCAGACCGCCCCCGCCGGCATTGTGAGTCCGTGGATCTGGGTGCGCGCCAGTCCCGCCTGTATCTCGATGTAGTCCCCTTTGCCCGGCTCTGATAAAAAGTCTTTCCATTTCTGCCCGCCCTGATGGGTGCCCCATGTGAACATCTTGCGGTATTTGAGTTCCGGCGTCGAATATTCCGCGAAAAACCAGTTTTCTCCGGGGTATACCGCCGCCTCCCAGGGAAAAGGCTCCGATTCGGGCGTCTGGAAAAAATACTCGCTCGAATAATTGTATATTGAGGGAAATGAGGCGTCTTTGTCCGGCGCGGATTCCAAATACGGCATTTCACCGAAACCGAAGCCGCCTTTGGGATTTTGGAATATGACCTCATTTGCCGCGGCCAGCACGCGCATATCCGGCGTTTCTTTTACTGCGATATTTGTCCACCAGTACATGGGAACCGCTTCGTCGCGGGTGTTTGTCACGGTGACCTTCGCGTACAGCGCCTCGCTGCCCTCTGGCAGGCGGAACTCGATTTCAAAGCACAGCGATTCGCATCTGTCATATTCGAACATGCGCAAAAACTGCTCCCCGTTTGTATCCTCGCAGCGCTGAAAGAACACGGGGGCGCAGGTGTGGTACGTGTGCCCGGTCCGGCCGATGTTCCACTCTATCCCCCCCGAGAGCCAGGCGTTCCGGATCGCGATGTTGGCGGGCTGGATCACGGGATTGCAAAACAGCAGCTCCCGATTGCCGCGCTTGTTGTAAAGCGAGTACAGCCTGCCCCCGAAACCGGGTAAAAAGGTGGCTTTCAGTATGTCGTTTTCCAAAACCGCCGTTTTTACGGCGCACAAATCGCGTTTTCTTTGATAGTTGTCCTGCATCTTATACGGCAGCACCCTGAAAGCCAGATTCTTTCCGGCGTCTTTTAAATGCTCCGGCAGAAGCGAGCCGTCGCTTTGAAGGGTATAGTCGTAATTTCGGGCCCTGTAATACGGCAGGGGATTTTCCGCGATTTCAGGCGAGCCCGGAAGCGATATGGCGGAAGTATACGCCCTCATAAAATATATCCTCTCAATTCACTCGAAATTTCGTAAAAGGCCGCGAGTTCAAAATCCACCGAAGGGGCGATCACCGCTTTCTGCGAGCGGCAGAATTCGCCGAGTTCCAGCCCCTCGAAGCGCTTCAGGTAGCGTTTGGCGCTCTGCGGATAAGACCTGCACTCGAAAACCGACATGAGCGAGAGGTAACTCCCGAGCCTTTTTGATTTTTCGTCCGATAAATTTCCGCACAGCCACGCGTACAGGTCCGGGTGATAATTGCCCATCACGCCGCAGTAGCCGTTATATCCGGATTCCAGCGTTTGGCAGAGCGTGGCCGCGTTGGCGTTGTAGAGCTTGAAATCCGAACCCGCGGCGAGTTGAGCGCGGCGCTGCATGATTTTTTCGTCGCAGGAGGTATCCTTCAAAAAAGCGAACCTGCCGCTTTCGGCGAGATATGCGCACTCGGCGTCGGTGAGCAGCCTTTTGGTCGGATAGGGGCATTCGTATATGCCCAGCGGCATCTCCGCCGGCATTTTTTCCATAATTTCGTCCACGGATTTTAAAAACCGCGTCCCCTCGCCTTCAAGCCTGTTGCTCAAAAACACCACTGCCTGCGGGGCCAGCTCGGATAACATGCGGGCCTCTTTTATCTGAAGATTCAGGTCCTGCTCCACATTGCCGCTTATAATCACCCCGGTTCTGTCCCCCGCGGCTTTGATCACGCGCTTTGCCAGTTCAAAGCGCTCCTCAAATGAAAGATAGAACATCTCGCTCGACTGGCACACCGCGAAAATGCCGTCCACTTTGTTTTTGATGTACCATTCGACCAAGCCCTCGACGGCGCCCCAGTCTATTTGGCCTTCGTCCGTAAACGGCGTTATCATGGTGACCCATACGCCGTTTTGTATATTTTCCATAAAAAAGCCTTGCCCCCTTTAAATTATGTTTTTTTGCGCAAAATGGGAAATGTTTTTGCCGACTGCGAAATTTTTTAGATGCGTTTGGTTTTGCTTCTGATTGCCGCCGCCCCGCAAACCGCCAGGCACAGCAGCGCGAACACGATCACGGCGTCATCCGAAGTCTGCGGAACGGGAGTGGGCGCGGGCGCCGGAGCCGGGGCCGGTTCTGCCGGTGCGGGCGCAGGGTCTGCCGGCGCTGCGGGCTCTGGTGCGGGTTCCGGCTCGGGGGGAGGATTTTCCGCGGCGAGCCGCTCTAAATAGTATTGTTCCGGTGTTTTGCCGAAATCGGCGAACGGTTCTTTTTTGAAATGCTCCATGTTGCAAAAGCCGCATACATAAGTTTCATTTCCGGGTATGTCAGCCGGATTGTAATCCGCGTCGTCGGTTATCACTACCTGGTCGATGAAATGGAACGCTTCGCGGCACTTGAAAGTGATGGAATTGGCGCCCGCTTTCAGATTCATGGGCACGGGGGTGTGGCGGCACTGGTTGTTTGCTTCGCCCCATTCGGACCAGCCGTTGGCGAGCGGTTCGTCGCCGCGCCTGCCGTTTCTCATCCAATACCACCTGTTGTACATGAAATAATCGGGGTCTTCCTCTCCGGGAGCTTCGTCGAAGTCGAAGACATGTTCGTCGCCGTCGTATTCATAGAAAACCGAGTTGTCCCCCTGGCTTGAATGCCACACCTTGAGCCACACAAAATATGTGCCGTCGGCGGGAAGGGTGAAGTTTGCGGTGAAGAACTGCTCGTTGGCGGTGTCGGCCGTGATCACTTTGCCGACCGACCCGGGTTTGCCGTCGACAATCGTGTATCCGTCAAGGGAGCAGTCTTCCGCTTCGATAAACAGCACGAAAGTCTCCGAGGCCGGCTTGGCCGATACGTACAGGGAGCTTGCCGCGGATAAAATTGCAATGACGAGTAAAAGCGCAGTTAACTTTTTTTTCATAAGTGAATAATACCTCCGGTGTTGTTATTTTGGCACTAACGGTGAACAGTCGGCAAAAACATTTACCATTTGAACTTTATTATACCATATGATATTTTTATTGTCAAGCGCTATTGATTTTTTTGGCAATCGATGATATAATTGATTTGGCGGAAAAATAATGGTATAGATACGGAGGTCACAATCGATGAAAGTTTTGGCAAAAGTCTACAAATCGGCCGGGAAGTACTGGAAGTATATAGCGTTCGCGGCGGCGGTGATGCTGGCGCTCACCGCTATAAACCTGATAACTCCGAGGCTCACGCAGAATATGGTGAAAATACTCGAGGACCACATAAAATTTTCGGGCGACGCCGAGGGGCTTCTCGGCGATATCGTATTTATCGCGGCGGCGCTGTTTGCCGTGTTTCTGGCGCGGGCGCTTTTGACCTTTTTGCAGAATTATGTCAGCCATTTCGCGGCCTGGAATTTCGTCGCGGAGATAAGGACCAAAATATACGGGCACCTGCAGAGGCTGTCTGTGGGGTATTACCACGACAAGCAGACCGGCCAGCTGATGTCGAGGGTGATGAACGACACCGGCTCGTTTGAGACTCTGATCGCCCACGCGATCCCGGATTTGGTGTCGAGCGTCATATTGTTTATCGGGGTCACGATAATTTTGTTTTATACAAACCCCGTGCTGGCGGGGCTGACCTGTATTCCGATACCGTTCATACTGCTCACCACGCCGCTCATAAAAAAGATAAGGGCGATGCATAAGGACGCTCAGGTGTTTGTGGGCGATCTGAACTCCAAGCTGCAGGACAACTTTTCGGGGATAAAGGAGATACAGATTTTCAACAGGGAGGACGACGAATACGCGAATGTGGGGCAAAAGGCCTCAAAACACGCGGGCGCGCTGATAAAGGCGCTGTTTTACGGCGCGATCATGCACCCGATAATCGGGTTTTTGACTTCGCTGGGAAACGTGATCGTCATCGGGGTCGGCGGTTATTTGGTGCTGTTCGGCCGGGGCATGGACATATCCGACGTGGTGGGGTTTTTGATGTATCTGTCGCTGTTTTACGGCCCGGTGGCGAGTTTTGCCCGGATCATCGAGGATATGCAGGCGGGAATCGCCGGCGGCGAGCGCGTGTTTGAAATTCTGGACGCGGAAACCGGCGTGAAGGAAAAACCCGGGGCGCCGTCCCTGCCCAAAGCTCTGGGCCGCATAACCTTCGAAGAGGTCACCTTCAGCTACAACGAGGACGGCGCCGTGCTGAAAAACGTGAGCTTCGACATACCCGCCAAAAAAATGTTCGCGCTGGTGGGGCCCACCGGGGTGGGAAAGACCACCGTGGCCGCGCTGATCCCCAGGTTTTACGACCCCGAGCGGGGCAGAATTTTGGTGGATGGGGAGGATATAAAGGAGGTCACGCTGAAAAGCCTGCGGGAGAGCATAAGCATGGTTTTGCAGGATGTGTTTTTGTTCAACGGGACCATAAAAGAAAATATCTTGTACGGGCGGCCCGGCGCTTCGGACGAAGAAGTGAAAAACGCGGCCCAAATGGCGTGCATACACGATTTCATCGACAATCTGCCGCAAAAATACGACACGGTGGTGGGCGAGAGGGGCGTTCGGCTCTCCGGGGGCCAGAAGCAGAGGATTTCGATAGCGCGCTCGCTTTTATGCGGTTCCCCCGTGCTGATCCTCGACGAGGCCACCAGTTCGGTCGACACCGAAACCGAGCAGGAAATCCAGGACGCAATCCAAAAAATCGCGGGTTCCTGCACATTGGTGGTGATCGCGCACAGGCTCTCCACGGTCAAGCGGGCGGACTGCATAATCGTGCTCGAGGAGGGAGAGGTCAGCGAAATGGGAAGCCACGAAGAACTGATCGCCAAAGGCGGCGCCTACAGGCGCCTTGTGGATATACAGAGCATCAAAAATTGAAAACGATAAAAACAAGGAGGGTAAGATTTTTATGAAGAGAAATTACAACGGCATATACGAAAACGAAAATGTTTCGTATATAAACTTCCCACTCGGGGGAATAGGCGCCGGAAATTACTGCATTTCCGGAACCGGCGCGCCAAACGGGTTTTCATTGAGAAACAAGCCGGATATATTCTCCAAGCCGAACATATTCGCGGCGGTTTCCGTAAAAGGGGACAAAGGGCAAACCGCCAGAATCCTGGAGGGACAGGTGCCGACTCATGAGATTTTCGCGCCCGGCGGGGCGGGAAACGGGCTGCACGGCAAAAATTACGGGCTTCCCCATTTTAAATCAAACACTTTCAAATCGAGGTTCCCCTACGCGCAGATCGAGCTCTTTGACGAAAGTATCCCATTAGACGCTTCGATACTCGCCTGGAGCCCCTTTATCCCCGGCGATTCGTTCAACTGCTCGCTTCCCGCCGCCACACTCGAATATACCTTAAAAAACAATTCAAACAAGACAATCGAAGCCGTATATTATTTCTGCTCCTTCAATTTCATGAAAACCGCCGACAAAGCCCCGGGCTATGTCAAATCCGAAAAAGACGGCTTTGTGCTCGGCCAGAAAGAGGCCCCCGGCGAGCCCTGGCAGAAGGGCGAATTTTATCTCTTCACAGACGAGGCTGGGGCGGTTGTGAACACGAAACTGTTCAGGGGCGGATGGTTTGATTGCCTGACCATGCTCTGGAACGATATACAAAAGGGAGAGTATGCAAACCTCCCCGGTTCCGGCGACAGTCCCGGCGGATATATCGCCGTGCCCTTCGCTTTGCAGCCGGGCAAAAGCAAAATGATAAGAATAAATACATGCTGGTATGCGGGCGAGACGAACCTGAGAAACGGGCCCACCTTGGAAAACGAAGGCCCGGATGTGTCCGGAAGCTACAAGCCGTGGTACAGCGGGCAGTTCGGCGATGTTCTGGAAGTCGGCGGATATTACAAAAAAAATCTCGAAACGCTGAACGCGGAATCGTCAAAATTCTCGGATTGTTTCTATGATTCGACTTTGCCCGCGGAAGTGCTCGAAGCGGTGAGCGCGAATTTGTCGATTATAAAGTCGCCCACGGTTTTGCGCCAGGACGACGGCAGGCTGTGGTGCTGGGAAGGCTGCGGCGACACCGGGGGCTGCTGCCACGGGACCTGCACGCACGTCTGGAATTACGCGCAGGCGATCCCGCATTTGTTCCCGGATCTGGAGCGCAGCTTGAGGGAAACCGAATATTTCGTCTCGCAGAAAGCCGCGCAAAAAGACTGCGGCTGTGAGAGCGGCTGCTGTGAAAGGCCGGATGTGGGGCATCAGACTTTCCGCTCGTCGCTGCCCATAAGGGACCTCGATCACAATTACCATGCCGCCTCCGACGGCCAGCTCGGCGGTATTATGAAAGTTTTCAGGGAATGGAAGATAAGCGGGGACGACGCCTGGCTCGGACGCCTTTGGCAGAAAGTGAAAGAAAGCCTCGACTACTGCATAGAGACGTGGGACAAAAAACGCGAGGGCGTTTTGAGGGAACCCCACCACAACACCTATGACATCGAATTCTGGGGGGCGGACGGCATGTGCTCTTCGTTTTACCTCGGCGCGCTGAAAGCCGCCTCGATGATGGCCCGGTATCTCGGCGATATGGACTTTGTCATAAAATACAGCTACCTGTACGAAGCCGGCAGGAAATATCTCGAGACAGAGCTGTACAACGGCGAGTATTTCATACAGAAAACGGAGTGGAAGACGCTCGAGGCCAAGCTGAATCTGGACCGCGAGACCCCCGAAGCAAAGGAGCTGTGCGAGATCGAAGGCCCGAAGTATCAATACGGCTCCGGCTGTATTTCCGACGGGGTTTTGGGCGCGTGGATGGCGGAAGTTTGCGGCGTGGGCGAAATTCTGAGCCCCGAAATGGTAAAAAGCCATCTTTTGAGCGTATACAGGTACAATCTGAAACGGGACCTGTCCGAGCACGCCAACCCCCAGAGGCCCGGTTACGCCCTTGGCAGGGAGGGCGGGCTGCTGCTCTGCAGCTGGCCGGGAGGCCAAAAGCCTTCGCTGCCCTTTGTGTACAGCGATGAAGTCTGGACGGGGATCGAATACCAGGTCGCAAGCCATCTCATCATGCTCGGCTGCGTGGAGGAAGGGCTCGAGATAGTCCGAATATGCCGCAGCCGGTACGACGGCACGGTGAGAAACCCGTATAACGAATACGAGTGCGGGCATTTTTACGCGCGGGCGATGTCTTCATACGGGCTGCTGCAGGCCATGTCGGGGGCAACCTACGACGCCCTGACCAAGACGCTTTCCATAAATCCCGCCGTGGGGGGCGATTTCAAATCGTTTATCTCGACTGCCGCGGGGTACGGCAGCGTCGGAATCAAAAACGGGGACCCGTTTATACACGTCGTCAAGGGGACGATCGAAGTCGAAAATCTCCGGGCGTTTTCCAAGTGATTAAAAAAGGAGCCTGAAATTTTATGAAAAACAAAATCATATTTTTTATCTTGATCGCGCTCATTTTGGCGCCGGCGGTATTTTGGTCGTGCGGCGAAAGTACCAAAAGCGAAGATAACAATAGAGAAACGCCCTCCGGTCAGCCCCAAAGCGAAGACGAAAAAGAAGAGCTGACCCAGGCGGCCGAAATTTTGCCGGATCTGCCGGAGGCGGATTTCGGGGGTTATGAATTTACATTTCTCGTGAGGGCGATAGCGGACGCGCACTGGCTGCCCTACAACGCCCGCGACGTATATGCGGAAGAGGAAACGGGAGACCCCATAAACGACGCGGTATACAGGCGCAACAGATTCGTCGAGGGAAAATACAACTGCGTGATAAAAGAGTACAGATCCGCAAATTACTCAAGCGACCTGCAAAAAACGGTAAAAGCTTCCGACGACACCTATTCGGTGTATTACGCCGCCATCGTCGATCTCGCCCCGGCGACGGGCAACGGGCTTTTCCACGATCTATACAGCATACCGCATCTCGATCTGGACGCGCAGTGGTGGGACCAAAACGCAGTCAAATCATTGTCGATCGGGCGCCGCCTGTTTTTCGCGCCGAGCGATTTGATCATTGTGGACAATGACAGCACATCGACGATAGTTTTCAACAAAAAGCTCATTGCCGACCACGCCTTGGACAACCCGTATGAGTTGGTCCACAAAAATCAGTGGACGCTCGATAAAATGATCGAAATGACGAGAGGCGTGGCGCAGGATATAAACGGCGACGGAGTGATGGACTACACCGACAAATACGGGTTCTGCGGTTACCGCGATGCGGCCTTTTCGTTTTTGCACGCGGCCGGCGAGCGCATAGCGAAAAAAGACGCCGACGACGTCCCCTATTTCACGCTCAACACGGAGCGGTTTTTCACGGTCCTCGACAGGGCGTATGATCTGGTCTATGACCCCGGCTCATACAATATCCATCACCTCGAGGGGAAATTTCCCGAAATCTACAAGATTTCCGGGGCTATGTTCATGGAGGACCGTTCTCTTTTTTACTGGATACTGATGCACGACATCTTCGATTTCAGGGATATGGCAAGCGACTTCGGCATAATACCGATACCCAAATATGACGCCGGCCAGCCGGAATACGGCCACACGGTAAACCATCATCACGGCCACGCGCTCGCAGTTCCGGTATCGGTCGCCGATCTCGAACGCACGGGGATCATCCTCGAGGCCCTCACCGCGAAATCGAAATACACCCTGCAGCCCGCATATTATGAGATATCGCTCCAGCGCAAATTTTCCCGCGACGAAGAATCGGAAGAGATGCTGGATATAATCTTCGCTTCGCGCGTTTATGATATAGGCGTGATAAACGACTGGGGCAATCTGTACAGAACCATCACGGACATGACGATGAAAAATAACCGGAATATCGCCTCGACATTTGAAAAAATGGCGGACAAGGCGCAAAAAGACGTGGAGAAAACGATAGAAAAATATGAGCAGATAGGAAGGTAAATACAAAACAAAGCGGAATTATTTATAAAGATAGCCGTGGCCGATTAATCTGTTGCCTTCGTATAAACCTATATTCAGCCTGTCGTTTATTTTCTTTGCGCAATCTTCTTCATATTGAAATTCTATAAACACTTCGTAGTCAATTCCGAAATTCATCGTTTCTACGCCCGAATCCTTTGGTGTAATAATACAGGATGTATGTTCTTCACCTATCTTCATATGAGGCTTATATCCGGTCATCGGAGGATTAGTCCTGCCACCCTCATTTTTGCCTAAAAATCTGACGATTGCGTTATATTTCATATCCAATCACCTATCCATTCCTTAATTTCCATTCGTATAACCGATCCGTTAAATAATTCATTTTCTTCCGGCTGTACGGTAATTACGCCGTTTGTAAATATTTTACTGTCAATATTATCCGAAAAATCAAGCTTATCTAAAATATCCTTTGGTATCACGGCTTTTACAACGGCAACCTTGCTTGCGTCAGTCATCGCGTAATTGATAACTTCTTGTTCCGTAAAGGCAAATTGTCTGCCCTCCAAACTGTTCGTGCCGGGCAAAAAGGCCTTATTTGCTAAGATAGATTTGCGTTCTCTGAGCCCCACAACTCTGTATAAATCTATCGTTTGCCCGGTATAGTTGTCACGTGACAATATTATTGCAAATACATCATCCGCCATTTTACACTTTCCCGCGAAATTAATTTATATTATCCGGTCACGCTGTTTAAAATCATCTCTAAACATTATACAACAAAAAATCGAAAAAAGCAATTAACAAAAATTTATTTTTAACCAAGGTTTGAAAATATAACATTAACGAGTAAGGAAGGCGATTTACACTTATGAAAGGCAGAGAGCTGACAAAAAAGATTTTGCTGCATGAAGAAGCGGAGAGACTGCCGCGCGATATTTGGAGCGTACCGTACATAGGGATGTTCCGGCAGGACGAATTCAACCGGTTTTTGGAGATGTACCCGAGGGATTTCACCTGGCCCGCCGGGTTGGGCTACGGAAAATCGCGATATTTCGGGGGAACGCCGTACAAAAGGGGCAAGTACACCGACGAGTTCGGCTGCGAATGGGAAGTGATGGAGGACGGGGTCGCCGGAGAAGTCAAAAATCCGGTTATAAAGACGCGCGCCGACTTGGACAACTACAAGCTGCCTTGGGAAATACTCGACGACATGAAATGGGACAATCAGACGCAGGCGTATAAAGATACGGATTTATTCGTTTTGTGCGGTTCCCATGTGCGCCCCTTTGAACGGATGCAGTTTCTGCGGGGGACGGAGCAGCTTTTTATCGACATCGCGCTGGAGGACCCCATCTTTTTGAAAATGAAAGAAATGCTCCACGAATTTTACGTCCGGGAATTAAAGCTGCTCGCGCCGCTGGCATTGGACGCGGTGAGTTTCATGGACGACTGGGGCACGCAGCGCTCGCTGCTCATTTCACCCGCCGCGTGGAAAAAACACTTCAAGCCGATGTACAAAGAGTACTGCGACATCCTGCACGGCGCGGGAAAGTTCGTTTTTTTCCACTCCGACGGGCATACGGAGGAAATCTATGACGATATAGTCGAAATAGGCGTGGACGCCTATAATTCGCAGCTGTTTTGCATGGATATAGAGGGATTGGCGAAAAAATACAAAGGTAAAATAACTTTCTGGGGCGAACTCGACAGGCAGAACATATTGCCGTTCGGCACCGAAGAGGAAGTGCGGGAGAGCGTGCGCAGGGTAAAGAGGGCGATGCTCACGCCGAAACGCACGGGTTTTATCGCCGAGCTGTCCTGGGAAACGGTCACGCCCCTGGCAAACGTGATTGCCGCCTATGACGAGTTCGACAAACCGTCATTTTAAATATTTTTTCAAGTTGGCCAAAACGTCGTCCAAGTTGAGCGGTTTTCCGACGTGGGCATTCATCCCCGCGGCAAGACACTTTTCGACGTCTTCCCGGAACACGTTCGCCGTCATTGCCACAATCGGTATTTCCCTCGCGCGCAAAAGATCAAGCGCGCGTATGCTCCGCGTGGCTTCATATCCGTCCATCTCCGGCATATGCACGTCCATAAAGATCATATCGTATTTGTCCGGCGCCGCCTCGAATATGTCCAGCGCCTGCCGCCCGTTTTCCGCGCAGTCCACGGCGAGATTTGTAGGCCCGAGCAGCGCCAGCACCACTTCGCGGTTGATGTCTATGTCCTCCACAAGCAGTATCGTATGTCCGGAAAAGTCGTCGTACCCCTCGTTTTGGCGGCGTTTTGCCGCGCTGCTGATGCCTAAGCATTCGTTGATGATATCTACGATATTCGACCGAAATAACGGTTTTTGCAGAAATTTGTCCACAATCTCGCTGCCCGAGTCATTTTCGATGTCGCTCCAGTCGGCCGAGGAAAATAGGATGACGATGGATTTGCGCGCGGTTTTGGCCCGGATTTGCCGGGCGAGCTCAATTCCGTCCATACCGGGCAGCTTCCAGTCGAGAAAGTAGATGTCATAGCCGTCATCTAAGCTCAAAAGCCCGGCGGCTTCCTCGCCGCTGGCGGAAACCGCGCAGGAAATATCCAGATCTGCGGAGACTTCCGCAAAGAATTTGAGTATCTCGGGCTCGTCGTCCACGACGAATATGCGTATATTGCTCCAGTCCACCCCCTCGGAAAGCAAATGCGGGTGATTTTCCGAGCTGCGCCGCAGTAAAACGGTAAAAATGAATTTGGAACCGCGGCCTATTTCCGATTCCACCCATATGTTCCCGCCCATCAGTTCGACGATGCGCTTTGAAATGACAAGCCCGAGGCCCGTGCCGCCGTATTTGCGCGACGTGCCGGATTCGGCCTGCTCGAAAGATTGGAAAAGGCGCTGCTTCTGCTCATCGGTGATCCCGATGCCCGTGTCGGTGACACTGATTTGCAGAGTGCACATCCCCCCCTGCTCCGTGACGAGCTCCGTATCGAGGCGGACGGTCCCCTCCTCCGGGGTAAACTTTATGGCGTTGGACAAAAGGTTGGTGATGACCTGCGAAAGCCGCTGGTCGTCGCCGATCAGCATGCGCGGGACATTTTTATCTATGTTTATATAAAAGTGCTGCCTGCGCTCGCCTATGCGGAAATTGACGACGTCCACGACCTTTTGCAGCATTTTCTCGAGATTGAATTCGGCGGCGGAAAGTTCGAGCTTGTTCGCCTCTATTTTCGACATGTCGAGAACGTCGTTTATAACGCCCAGCAGATGCTTTGAGGCCTCGTCTATTTTATCAAAGGCCTCGTCTTTTTTGTCGACGGTCAGAGAAGACTGCCCGATGGCGGTCATTCCGATGATGGCGTTCATCGGCGTGCGCATTTCGTGGCTCATATTCGACAAAAAATCGCCTTTGGCGCGGCTGGCGGTGAGTGCCTGTTCCAGGGCGGCGATGCGTTCCTTGTCCATGATGTCGCGGGACACCGCGCTGGCAATCGCGCTGGACACCGAGCCGACGAGCTGCGTATCGCTGTCGCTCCACTGGCGGGTATTTTGGCATTCTTCAATGCTCAAAATGCCCCACAGCTCGTTTTCGACGTACAGCGGCGCCCATAAAAACGACATGAGATTCGCGTTGTCATGGATTATCTTGAATTTTTTGTTTTCATGGGCGAGCGTATTGTCGCAGCGTATAATCGGGACTTCCTCTTCTTCGGAGGGATGTAAGGAAAAGAGCCCCTTTACTATCCTGCTTAGCCCCTCTTTCCCCTTATCCGGCCTGTTTTCCGGGTTTGAAAACCAGATATATTCGGGATGGCTCCTTTCGGAGTTTTTTTCGAACAAAATGATGAGAACGCGGGACACCTTCAAAAATTCACCCATTCTGGCAAGCGCTTTGTTGATGAGGTCGTCCATCGGCTCTTTCGATATGAAACTTTTGGAAATGCTCGACATGAGCTGCTGCTGGACAAAGCGTTCCGCCGCCTTTTTTTCTTCTCTGCGGAATAAGCCGGTCTGAAACAAAATTATGGAGCTCATGTAAAATCCGACTATGAATATGGATTGGATCATATCGATAAACAGCTGATAGGCGCTGTCCAATCCGCCTCCCGGCAGCATTCCCCATCCAAAAAAAAGCGTCGAAGCGTAGCAGAAGATCGTGACCGCGGAGGTGACCATGACCGCGAAGACGCGCGTCTTCGACTTCAGCAGCGTGAAATCGAGTATGAGGGCCAGCGCGAAATACACCGCCATGCCGGAGACCGGGCCCCCTATGGTAAAGAAGAGAAACGGCCAAAAAACGACGCTCACCCCCAACACGATAAGAGTCGTAAGCGCCGAGGCGTATTTCGCTTTTTTGACGGACATCAGCAGTATGCTCAAAATTGCCGCAATCATCAAAACAAGCGGTATGACGGTGACAAACGGCAGGCCGGCCACAAACCGCGATATGAGCGCCAAGCCTGAAGAAACCGCGCCCAGCAGGCACACGAAATTGAGGATACGCGTCTCAAACGGCTGCTCGTCGGAGATGAAATATCTGTTTATGATCTGTTTGATTTTTTTCATTGTTGTAGTTCGTCTCCCTTGACAATGCCGCGACATTCTTTGCCGTAACCCGAATTTTGCCCGTTTTTCAAATAACGTTTCAGAATATTCAGCATGTTGTTATATTCAATCGGTTTTCCGATATGGCCGTTCATACCAACGGCTAAGCATTTCTCAATATCTTCCTTAAATACGTTCGCCGTCATGGCGATTATGGGGATCTTTTCGGCCTCCTGCGTACCAAGCGCCCGGATAGCCCGCGTCGCCGTCAAGCCGTCCATTTCCGGCATCTGCAAATCCATCAGAATTATATCGTAACGCTTTGGCGAGGCGCAAAACAATCGCACGGCCTCCAGTCCGTTTTCCGCGCAGTCGATTTCAAGACATGTGGGTTCGAGAAATGCCTGCACGATTTCCCGGTTGATTTCCATATCTTCGACCAAAAGCAGAACATACCCTTTAAAGGTTTCCTTTATCGATATTTCGGTTTCCGGTTCCGGATTGGCATCGGCGCGGCCCTCCGGGGCGCGCTCCAGCCTGACGGTAAAGGAGAAAGCGGCTCCTTTGCCGAGTTCGGATTCGATCCGTATTTCGCCGCCCATAAGCTCGATGATGCGCTTTGAAATGGCGAGGCCGAGCCCGGTTTCCCCATATTTTCTCGATGTGGTGCTCTCCGCCTGCTCAAAGGGGGTAAAAATCCGCTCCTGCTGCTCCGGGCTGATTCCGATGCCCGTGTCTGCGACTTCGATTTGTATCGTACACAAGCCGGCTTCCTCCCCCACAAGCTGCAAACGCAGCGAAACAGACCCCTCCTCCGGCGTGAATTTGACCGCGTTGGACAGCAGGTTCGTCATCACCTGGGCCAGCCGCTGGTCGTCGCCTGTCAGCCTTTGCGGAATCTGCGGGTCGAGGCGCACCGAAAAGCTTTGATTTTTTTCGCTTATGCGGAACTCCGTGACATTGACGACCGTTTGCAGCATTTTCTCAAAATTGAATTCCACGCGGGACAATTCGAGTTTGTCCGACTCTATTTTTGACATATCGAGGACGTCGTTGATGACGCCGAGCAGATGCGAAGAGGCTCCTTCGATTTTTTCAAAGGCGTAATCCTTTTTCCCTATGTCCCCCGTGGATTTTCCGATTGTGGTCATGCCGATTATGGCGTTCATCGGAGTTCTGATTTCATGGCTCATGTTGGAAAGGAAATTGCTTTTGGCGCGGCTGGCCGCTTTGGCTTTTTCCAAAGCGGAAGCGAGCTCTTTGGTCATCGCTTTGAAACGGTTCCATGATTCCTGTATAATCCGCGCCAATTCGCCGATTTCATCGTTGCGGTCCTCGCCGAAAACTTCGTTTTCGCCGTCGCCGGGGTCGGAGACGCTGAGTGCCAGGCTTTTTAAGGGAACGAGAACAAACCGGCGCGTCACGGCGGTATTCACCAGCGTATAGATTATAAAGGCGGATGTGAGAACAAAAACCAACGGAAGAAGGTGCGCCGCGCTGAACAGGGAATTGCCATTGAAAAACGTGACCACCATCCAGTCGGAATTGGCTATCGGGGCGATGGAAACATAACCGTATGCCCCCTTGGACAGCTTGGTTATCTTCGGCCGCGTATCTAAGCTGAAATAACCGTCGATATCGGATAAAAATGAATTGACTATGGCGGGAAAAGCGGGATCGGCGACCTCGTCGTATATATGCCGCTTGGCCTCTTCGGCGTCATGTTCGTCAAAACTGCTGGCCAGACAAATGATACCCTCCTTATTTATGACAAAACCCTTGACATTGGTTTCGTCATATCTGGCAAACATGGAACGGAGCATGGTGCCGACCCGGAGCCCGGCGCAGAACACACCGACGGTTTCACCGTCGGATATGACTTTATGGTTGATCCATATGCGCCATTCATCAGTGACCTTGTCGACGTCTATGTTGAAAGCGTATTCGTCGCCGGAGGCGAGCAGGCCGAAATACCACGCATTGTACGGATCTTCAGCAACCAAGACGTCAAAGGGCGCGAATTCATCGACGGACCCTCCCGTAATCGAAAATTCGTTTAACGATTTATTGATTGCGAAATACAGCTCGCCGCTGCCAAGCAGGCCCATGTAGTCCATCATCTCGTTGTACGCCGCGGCTTTTTTCTCCGGATCGCCTTCGTCGGCAAACCAGTCGGTCACCGCTTTGGAACGCGCCACCTTCTGCACCAAGGCAAAATCGCGGCCTATATTCAAATTGAACTTGTCCACCGCCTCCAGTGAATAAAAATACGCGAAGTCCTCCGAGGCCCTGCCGGCGACGCCCATGACCAACACGGAGGCGATGACGGCAGTAAAAATGAGAATGAAAATGAGCAGGACTATGTTTACATTCCGTATGCGGGCAGTAATTTTACCGCTTTTGGCTTGTTTGTCTTTTGATCTTGTTTTCATCTGATTACGCCCCTCCCGGCCGCATCCGTTTTTACGATTTTTTCAATCCCCCAAAATTCCGCATAGAGCCTCCGCATAGAGCCATTATACCACCATTTGCGGGATTTGTCAATATGTATTTCAAGCCGCGCACTCAAAACTTTTCAAAACCCGGCGAAAAATTTACAATTTTCAACCG
>WQXD01000047.1 GCA_009785015.1 Oscillospiraceae bacterium
CGCGCAAATGATTTAAGCTGATGTCGCGCCCTATTTTTGTATTGTTGACAAAATCCACGCCCATTTTTTTTACGCATTCGATTTCTTTTCGCAGTATTTCCTTCGGAAGGCGGTATTCGGGCACGCCGTAGAACAGCATCCCGCCCATTTCCGGCATCGCGTCGTATATGGTCGCTTTGTGGCCCTGTATTCTCAAAAAATACGCCGCCGCCAGCCCTCCGGGTCCTCCGCCGACAATGGCGGCGTGTTTATATGTGGGAGGGCCGGGCTCCGGATTATATTCGATGTTCAAATCGCCGGCGAATTGTTTTAAGGCGCATATCGACACGCTTTCCTCGACCAATTCGCGGCGGCAGGCCTCTTCGCACGGATGCGGGCAAATCCTGCCGATCGAAGAGGGAAAGGGGATTTTTTCTTTTATCAATTTTAGCGCTTCATCGTATTTTTCTTCCGCTATAAACTTCGCATATCCCTGGCAGTCGGTTTTGGCGGGGCAGGCTAGGGTACACGGAGGAAGACAGTCGCCGAAATGATCGCCGAGCAGCAGCTCGAGCGCCGTCCGGCGGTTTTTTATGATGCGCTCCGTATTTGTCTTCACCCGCATCCCGTTTGCCGCTATCGTGCAGCACGCCCTGAACAATTTGGGGCTGCCTTCGATTTCAACCGTGCAAAGCCCGCACGCCCCGTACATCTCCACCCGTTCGTCGTGGCAGAGCGTAGGGATTTCGATGTTGTTTTTTTGCGCTATTTCCAAAATAGTCTGATTATCGGTTCCCGTAAATTCGCGCCCGTCGAGGCTTATTTTTATTTCGCTCATACTCGCCCTCCTGATTGATTGACTTGGATCGCCCCGAATTTGCAAACATTTATGCATTTTTGGCACTTCACGCATTTTTCCTGAATTATACTGTGCGGTTTTTTTACAGTTCCGGCAATCGCGCCGGTGGGGCATTTTTTCGCGCACACGGTGCAGCCCGCGCATTTATCCGGGTCGATTATATAAACCGACAGCGCTTTGCATTGGCGCGCGGCGCATTTTTTTTGGATTATATGCTCCTTGTATTCTTCGCCGAAATACCGCAAAGTGGTCAAAACCGGATTTGGCGCAGTTTGTCCGAGCGCGCATAGAGATCCTTCTTTTATCTGCGCGGCGAGCTCTCCCAGCCGCTCTATATCGTCTTCTTTGCCTTCTCCGCCGCAGATCCGCTCGAGTATTTCCAGCATCCTTTTGTTGCCTTGGCGGCAATGGGTGCATTTGCCGCAGCTCTCCTTGACTGTAAAATCCAAAAAAAACCGCGCCATATCGACCATACAGGTATTTTCGTCCATTACGACCATACCCCCGGATCCCATCATGGCCCCGGCGCCGGCCAGCGTTTTGTAATCGATCTGCGTATCGGCGAGAAAAGCGGGGATGCATCCCCCGGACGGGCCGCCCATCTGGACCGCTTTGAATTTTTTGTTTTCTTTTATTCCCCCGCCCAGATTGTATATGACTTCGCCTATCGTCACTCCCATCGGCACTTCGACCAATCCGCCCCTCGCGATTTTTCCGGTCAGGGCGAACACTTTCGTGCCTTTGGAATTGGCGGTTCCCATTTTCGCGAAATTTGCGCCTGTGCTTCGAATGATCCACGGCACATTCGCGTAAGTTTCGACATTGTTTATATTGCTCGGCTTTTTCTGGTAACCCTTTTGGGCGGGAAAGGGAGGTTTCAGACGGGGCATTCCGCGTTCTCCCTCCAAAGAGGCGATAAGCGCCGTTTCCTCCCCGCACACAAAAGCTCCCGCTCCCGCCTTTATGCTTATATCAAAACAAAAGCCGCTCCCGAAAATATCATCGCCGAGCATACCCGCCCCGCGCGCCTGTTTCAGAGCTTTGTCCAAACGCGCCGTCGCGAGCGGATATTCGGCGCGGACATATACGATTCCTTCATCTGAGCCTATCGAATACGCCGCAATCAGCATACCTTCGATCACCGCGTGCGGGTCGCCTTCGATGATGGCCCTGTCCATGAAAGCGCCGGGGTCCCCTTCGTCGGCGTTGCATATCACATATTTTTTTTCGCCTTCCGAATTTTTGGCCGCGTTCCATTTAAACCACGTGGGAAATCCCGCTCCGCCCCGCCCGCAGAGCTCCGAAATCTTGATTTCGTCTATGACCTGCTCCGGCGAGAGCTTTGTCAAACATTTTTTTGCCGCCTCATAGCCTTGGTTCTCGATATATTCGGCGATATTTTCGGGGTCGATCACCCCGCAGTTCTTAAGGGCTATGCGGGTTTGCGCGTTTTGGATATCCGAGTCGTGTTTTGCAATCATGTGTTTGTCCGCTTCGTTTTTCTCGCCGCGGATATATTTCAAAATTTCCCCGGCGGCGGTCTTGTCAACTTTGACAAAGACCTTCCCGCCCGCGTTTACAATCGGCTCGAGATAGCACATGCCGACGCAGCCCGTTATCGCGGTTTCGCAGCCTTCGGGCGCGTTTTGTTTCAGATAATCAAATATTTCGGCAGCTCCGGCGGCGATTCCGCAGCTGCCTTTTCCGACTCTTATCTTATACTCTTCCATCACAGCGCCAAAGCCTCCGTTTTTTCTATTTTTTCCAAAATTTTTACCGCGCTTTCCCCGGTCAGGTTGCCAAATGTCCGCTCCCCGATCATCATCGCCGGCGACAAGCTGCAGCAGCCGAGGCAGGCCACGTTGGTATATGAAAACAATCCGTTTTCGGATATTTCACCTTCTTCGGTTTTTAAATAATTTTTTACGGCGGTTTCGATATCGGCCGAACCGTTGACGTGGCAGGCTGTCCCCTGGCAGAGCAAAATCAGGTTTTTTCCCGCCGGTTTTGTTTTAAATTGCGTATAAAACGTGGTTACGCCCATTACTTTCGCCGGCTTTATATTCAGACGGCGGGATATGTGCATAAGCAGCCCGGCCGAAAGCCAGCCGTATATATCCTGCGCCTTCTGCAGTATTGCGATCAGGCTTCCGTTTTTTCCGGCGTATTCCTCAAAGACGGGGTCCATTTTAAAAAATTCTTCTGTTTTTTTTTGTTCGCACGGGCACGACATATTGACTTTTCTCGCTTTCTGTGATAATATGAAAGTAAAATAAAAAGCATGGAGGCGTATTTATGAAACTGAAAATCGGCATAGCGGGATACGGAAACATAGGAAAAGGGGTCGAAAAAGCGATTTCGAAATGCCCCGATATGGAACTGGCGGCGGTGTTTACGAGAAGGGACCCCGAAAAGCTGCGCGTCGAAACGCCGAAAATCCCGGTTTATGCCTTAGATGAGGCAAAAGAGCTGAAAGATGACATCGACGTGATGGTTCTCTGCGGGGGATCGGCAAAGGATCTGCCGGAGCAGGCGCCGAAACTCGCCGCGCTGTTCAACATTGTGGACACTTTTGACACCCATTCCAAAATCCCCGAATATTTTGCCGCAGTAGACAAAGCGGCAGCCGACAAAACGGCCGTAATTTCGGCGGGCTGGGATCCGGGGCTTTTTTCGATGATCCGCATGATGAGCCAGGCTGTACTCCCCGAAGGGGAAAATTATACATTTTGGGGCAGGGGAGTCTCCCAGGGGCATTCCGACGCGATACGCAAAGTCGAAGGGGTCAAAAACGCCGTGCAATACACGGTTCCAATCGAAGAAGCGGTGGACAAAGTGAGAAGCGGGGCGAACCCCAGGCTTTCCGCCAGGCAGAAGATGAAAAGGGAATGCTGCGTGGTTGCCGCAGAAGACGCCGATCTGAAAAAAATAGAGGAAAAGATAATAACCATGCCAGATTATTTCGCCGATTATGATACGACGGTGACTTTTATAACCGAAGAGGAACTTTTAAAAAACCACTCGAAAATGCCGCACGGCGGATTTGTGCTGTACAGCGGCTCAACGGGCGAAAACCGGCATGTCATGGAATTTTCCTTAAAACTCGGGAGCAATCCCGAATTCACCGCCTGCGTGGTTCTGGCATACGCGAGAGCGGCGGCGCGTATGGCCAAAGAGAAAAATTTCGGGGCCAAAACGGTATTCGACGTGCCGCTCTCATACCTTTCGCCCAAGGACAGGGGGACTCTGATCAAGGAGCTTTTGTAGGGTGGATTTTAAAAGAACACTTCTTTGCCCGTTTTCGCGGATTCATAAACCGCGTTTATAATTCCGACGCTCTTTACCGCGTCCGAAGGCACGACGAGCGGCGGACGGTCTTCGATTACGGCGGATATCATGTCCTCGACCTGGAACGCGTGCCCCACGATGAGCGCGGGATCCAAAGCCGCCGCCGCGCCGTTTCCGGCCCCGTAGGCCTCGAGCATTTCGCTTTCCTCAAAGGCGTCGCCTCCGATTATTTTCCAGAGCTTCAAAGCGTCCCCGTCGACTTCTACCGAGCCCTTTTCGCCGTACAGCTGTATATCGGTGCATACTCCCGGATAACAGCAGGTCGACGAAACAAACGTCGCGACGGCGCCGCTTTTGAATTTGACCAAGGAAGCGGTCAGATCTTCCGTTTCTATTTTGTGGTTGTATATGCCCGCGATGGAAATGAGGCTCTGCACATCCCCCATGAGCCACTGCATCAAATCGACCGTGTGGACCGCCTGGTTCATAAGCGAACCCCCGCCGTCCATCGCCCAGGTGCCCCTCCAGCCGCCGCTGTCGTAATAGTTCTGGTCCCGATACCATTTCACCGCGAACGAGCCCAGTATGAGCTTGCCGAGTTTGCCGCTGTCTACGGCTTCTTTTACGGGTTTCATGACCGCGTTGAACCTGTTTTGATGGATGACGCCGGCTTTTAATCGCGTTTTCTGCCTCGCCTGCTCTATTTTCATGGCTTTTTCCACGGTTATGTCGATCGGTTTCTCGACGAGAACATTTTTGCCGTTCTCCAAAGCCAACACCGCGAGCTCCGCGTGGAGCCCGCTGGGAACGGCTATCGACACTATGTCTATATCCGGATTTTTGAGCATTTCCTCAAATGAGTTGTATGTCAGCACCCCGTCGTACGCTTTTTTCGCCGATTCGAGTCTGTCACCGAGCAAATCGCAGACCGCGACAAGATCGGCGTTTTTTGATTTGTACGCCGCGTCGCAGTGGCTGCGCCCAACCCCGAGCCCGACCACGGCATAGCCTATTTTTTTTGACATTTTTTTGCACTCCTTTTTTATTTTAATTTTTTGTTTATTTCTTCCTGAATTTTTTCTATGAAATCCCCGGCGGAAAACGCCCCGAGTTCGCCGCTTTTGCGCGAGCGCACCGAAACCGTGCCGGCTTCGACTTCCTTGTCGCCGAGAATGAGCATATACGGCACTTTTTCGGTTTGCGCTTCCCTTATCTTGTACCCGATTTTCTCGTTTCTGTCGTCGAGCTCGGCGCGGAGGCCACAGGACTGCATCTTTTCGCGCAGGGCAAGGGCGTAATCGTGCTGGTTTGAGTTGATGGGCAGGATTTTGACCTGCGTCGGCGCGAGCCATACGGGAAGCGCCCCGGCGTATTTTTCGAGCAGCAGCGCGAGCGTCCTCTCATAACAGCCGATTGAGCTTCTGTGGATCACATACGGATTTTTTTTCGAGCCGTCGAAATCCACATATTCCATGCCGAACCGCGACGCGAGCTGAAAATCTATCTGCAGCGTGATCAGCGTGTCCTCTTTTCCGTGGACATTTTTGATCTGTATGTCCAATTTCGGCCCGTAAAACGCGGCTTCGCCGTCGGCTTCGAAATAGTCTATTTTCAAGTCGTCCAATATGACCCGCATTTTGTTTTGCACTTTTTCCCATTCTTCGGCGGAACCGATATACTTTTCTTTGTTTCGTTCATCCCATTTTGAAAACCTGTAGTTCACTTCCCCGTCGAGCCCGAGCGTGGAAAGCATGAATTTCGCAAGGTCCAAGCAGCCCGAAAATTCCTGTTCGAGCTGGTCGGCGCGGCAGGCGATATGCCCTTCGGACAAAGTGAACTGCCGCATCCTGATGAGCCCGTGCATTTCCCCCGACGCCTCGTTTCTAAACAGATAGGCCGTTTCGTTGAATCTCATGGGCAGATCCCTGTAGCTGCGCGTTTTCGACAGATAGACCTGAAACTGGAACGGGCAGGTCATGGGGCGCAGGGCCAGCACTTCTTCGTCTTTTTCGTCGCCGAGAATAAACATGCCCTCCCTGTAGTGATTCCAGTGTCCGGAGATCCTGTACAGATCGTTTTTGGCCATAAAAGGCGTTTTCGTCAAAACATAGCCTCTTTTTTCCTCTTCGTCCTCGACAAATCTCTGGAGCAGCTGCAAAACTTTCGCGCCCTTGGGCATCATTATCGGCAGCCCCTGGCCGATATAGTCGACTGTGGTGAAATATTCGAACTCCCTGCCGAGCTTGTTGTGGTCGCGTTTTTTCGCTTCTTCCAATTCGGCCAAATATTTTTCGAGCGAAGCTTTGTCGGGGTAGGAGACGCCGTAAATCCTGGTCAGCATCTTGTTTTTTTCGCTGCCCCTCCAGTAGGCGCCCGTCGCGCTGGTGAGCTTGAAAGCGCCCACCGCGCTCACGCAGTCAAGGTGCGGCCCCGCGCACAAATCGACAAAACCGCCCTGTTCATAAAACGAAATCTCTTCGCCTTCGGCGAGATCCCCGATCAGCTCGACTTTATACGGCTCGTTTTTGTCCCGCATGAATTGCAGCGCTTCGTCCTTGGGCAGGACAAATTTGCGAAGTTTGAGGTTTTCCTTGACTATTTTTGCCATTTCCTTTTCGATCGTCTCCAAGTTCTCGGGCGAAAACGGCTTTTCGACGTCGAAATCGTAATAGAACCCGTTGTCGATTGGGGGGCCTATCGCCAATTTTACTTCGGGGTACAGTCTTTTTACCGCCTGCGCGAGAATATGCGACGAGGTGTGCCAGAAGACCTTTTTGGCTTCGGGCGAATCAAAATCGATTTTGCTCATAAATACACAACACTCCCAAAAATCTTGTTTTTGCTCTATTATTTTATCATTATTTTTGCCGTTTGTCAACCGTTTGACAAAAAAGCAAAAAAAATTTAAATATTCACGGCAAATGTCTTGATTATTTTGTTAAAATCTGATATAATAGGCATACGGCAGAAAAAATTGTCAAATTTTGAAGGGATTTGGAATATTTTATGGATACGATGCTGTCTTCCGCCGGCACGGGTGACAACACTATAGTTTTGTTTGTTATTTTGGGGGTTATAGCCGTCGCCTTGCTCATTTTTTATTTTATAAAGAAAAGGAAAAATTGATTTTTATAATATTTTCCCTTGACATACCGTATAATAATGTGGTAGAATAGACGATGTTACGCTCAATCATATTTTGGGGATATTTGATTTTTATGGATGTTTCAAAACTTTCAGCCGCGAAAAAAGCGGTCGGACTCAATCAGACAAAAAGAGCCGTGAAGGACGGCTCCGCGAAAAAAATATTCGCCGCCAAAGACGCCGATGAACAATTTTTGCTGCAAATAAAAAAAATGTGCGAAGGGTTCGCGGTGGATATCGACGGAAGCATGACCAAAAAGGAGCTCGGCGACGCTTGCGAAATCAAAGTGGGCTGCGCGGTATGCGCGCTCGTCGATTGAATTTTTATCAATTATTTTATGCCGCATTCAGAAATTTTTTGTTTCTGTTTGTATAAACTTATTATTATCCAAGAAGAATTAAAGAAAGAGAGGTGAGAAAAACAAGTGCCGACTTTTAACCAGTTAGTGAGACACAGCAGGGAAAAATCCTTTACCAAATCGAAGTCGCCGGTTCTTCAAAGGAGTATAAACCTGAAAAAGAATATCGCAATCGATTTGCCGTCCCCGCAAAAAAGGGGAGTGTGTACGAAAGTGCTGACAAAAACCCCCAGAAAGCCGAATTCCGCGCTGCGAAAAGTGGCGAGGGTGCGGAGCGTGAACGGCATGGAATTGTGGGGATATGTCCCGGGTATCGGGCATAACCTGCAGGAACACTCCGTCGTGCTCATAAGGGGCGGAAGGGTCCGCGACCTGCCCGGCGTGCGCTACCACATTATACGGGGAACGCTGGATACCCAGGGAGTCGCGAACCGCAAGCAGGGACGTTCCAAATACGGGGTCAAAAAAGGAAAGCCCGCGGGCAAGTGACAACCGACTATGGGAAAAACAGAATAATTGGGTCTTTTTAGTTTGCGCCGGATGATAAATTTGTTTACAGAAATAGGAACAAAAAATGTTACAGGCGCCAAACGGGAGAAATCGAAAATCTTTCGAGTACCAATGATTTCATGAAAACAATTCGATTATCTGACAAAAATTTAAAAATTATGAAGGAGGGAAGAGTGTGCCGAGAAGAGGTAACGTTCCAAAAAGAGATGTTTTGCCGGATCCGATGTACAATTCGAAGTTGGTCACCAAACTGATCAACAACGTGATGCTGGACGGCAAAAAAGGCATCGCCCAGGGTATCGTATATGACGCTTTCAAAACGGTCGGGGACAAATCGGGGAAAAATCCCCTTGAGGTTTTCCAGAACGCTTTGGACAACATCATGCCCGCATTCGAAGTAAAGGCGCGAAGAATGGGCGGTTCCACGTATCAGATCCCCATAGAGGTCAGAGCCGAAAGAAGGCTGACTTTGGGGCTGCGCTGGATAACGACTTTTTCAAGAGCCAGGGGCGAAAAGAAAATGAGCGAGCGCTTGGCCGGGGAAATTTTAGACGCGGTGAACAACGCGGGCGCTTCAGTCAAGAGAAAAGACGATATGCACAGAATGGCGGAAGCCAACAGGGCTTTCGCGCACTACAAGTATTGAGCAAAGGAGCAAGATTTTTAAATGCCACGGGAATACAGCCTGGAAAATACCCGCAACATAGGTATAATGGCGCATATCGACGCGGGAAAAACCACTACGAGCGAGCGTATTTTGTATTATACGGGAAAAACGTACAAACTCGGAGAGGTTCACGACGGGACGGCGACCATGGATTGGCGCGAGCAGGAACAAAAAAGAGGTATAACGATCACATCCGCCGCTACCACCTGTTTTTGGAAGGGTCACCGGATAAATCTGATCGATACGCCCGGACATGTGGATTTCACCGTAGAAGTCGAGAGATCGCTCAGGATTCTGGACGGCTCGGTGACGGTTTTCTGCGCGAAGGGCGGGGTCGAGCCCCAGTCCGAGACCGTATGGAGGCAAGCGGAAAAATACGGAGTTCCCAGAATAGCTTATGTGAACAAAATGGACATCATGGGCGCCAATTTTTTTAAAGTGATTTCAATGATAAGAGACCGCCTGAAAGCGAACGCGGTTCCGATACAGATCCCCATCGGCGCCGAGGAAAACTTTTCGGGAATTATCGATTTGGTCGAAATGAAATCCTATATATACTTAAATGACGACGGGACAGACATACAGGTAGGCGAAATCCCGGATGAATACATCGACAAAGCCGAGGAATACAGAGCCGCGCTGGTAGAAGCCGTGGCGGACGCCACCGAGGAGATTCTCGAAAAATATCTCGACGGCCAGAAACTGACCGAAGAAGAGATAAAAAGCGCTGTAAGGATATGCACCGTAAAAAACAGGATGGTGCCCGTCACATGCGGGAGCTCCTACAAAAACAAAGGGGTGCAGAAGCTTTTGGACGCGGTTACCGACTATATGCCCTCGCCGCTCGACGTGCCCGACATAATCGGTACAAATCCCAAAACCGGAGAAGAAGAGTCGAGAAAGACCGCAGACGACGCGCCGTTTTCAGCGCTCGCTTTTAAAATAGAGACGGACGATTACGGCAGGCTGTGCTTTATTCGGGTATATTCGGGAACGATAACCACGGGAACGACGGTTTACAATACCGCGAAAGGGGAACGAGAGCGGCTTGGAAGGATCGTGCTTATGCATTCCGACGACAGGCAGGACGTGGACCAGATATACGCCGGCGACATAGCCGCGGTAGTGGGAGTGAAAAACACCACGACGGGCGATACTTTGTGCGCGGAAAACGCGCAGATAGTTTTGGAATCCATGGAATTTCCGGATCCGGTCGTCAGAGTTGCGATAGAACCCAAAACAAAAGCGGGGCAGGACAAAATGGGCACGGCGCTCTCCAAGCTCGCCGAAGAAGACCCCACTTTCAAGTATTATACCGATCAGGAAACGGGGCAGACGATTATCGCGGGAATGGGCGAGCTGCATCTGGAAATCATAGTTGACAGGCTGCTCAGGGAATTTAAAATAGAGGCGAATGTGGGCAAACCACAGGTGTCCTACAGGGAGACTATAAGAAAAAGCGCGGCTGCCGACGTAAAATACGCGAGGCAGACCGGAGGGCACGGGCAGTACGGGCATGTAAAAATCACCATCGAACCCAACGAGCCGGGAAAAGGCTATGAATTCGTGAACAAAGTGGTGGGAGGAAATATCCCCAAAGAGTATATCCCATCAGTCGACGAAGGCATACAGGGGGCCATGCAGTCGGGTATTTTGGCGGGATACAACGTGGTGGACGTGATAGCAACGCTGACCGACGGTTCCTACCACGAAGTCGATTCGAGCGAGCTCGCCTTTCGGATAGCCGGCTCCATGGCTTTCAAGGAAGCGATGGCGAAAGCCGACCCGGTGCTGACCGAACCGATCATGAAAGTGGCCTCGACCGCCCCCGACGATTACATGGGCGACGTGCTCGGCGATTTGACGTCGAGGCGGGGCTCGATTTTGGGGATGGACCCCATATCCGGGGCCCAGCAGATCAACGCGTTTGTGCCGCTTTCCGAGATGTTCGGCTACGCGACGGATTTGCGCTCAAAGACCCAGGGCAGGGGAACTTTCGCAATGGAACCCAGCCACTACGCCGAAGTGCCCAAGAATATTCAGGAAACAATTATAAACGGACGCACAAGATATTATTAAATATTTGGTAAATTAAACTTAAATAAGGAGGAAAACTTAGAAATGGCAAAAGCTAAATTTGAAAGATCCAAACCCCACGTAAATATAGGGACGATAGGTCACGTCGACCACGGCAAAACCACTCTTACGGCGGCTATAACAAAAACTTTGGCAATGGGAGACAAGACGGTCGAATTTATGAGATATGACCAGATAGACAACGCCCCCGAGGAAAAACTGAGGGGAATCACCATCAACACGCGCCACGTCGAATATCAGACCAAAAACAGGCATTACGCCCATGTCGACTGCCCCGGGCACGCGGACTATATCAAAAACATGATAACCGGAGCGGCGCAGATGGACGGCGCGGTATTGGTGGTGGGCGGAGACGACGGCCCCATGGCGCAGACCCGCGAGCACGTGCTGCTCGCCCGTCAGGTCGGAGTGCCCGCAATCGTTATATTTATCAACAAAGCCGACTTGGTCGACGACCCGGAACTGCTCGAAATCGTCGAAATGGAAATCAGGGATCTGCTCAACGAATACGGGTTCCCCGGCGACGACACGCCGATCGTCAAGGGCTCGGCGAGAAACGCCTTGGAGAGCGAATCGACGGATTCGAGCTCTGAGGAATACAAATGCATATTTGAGCTCATGGACGCCGTGGACAGCTTTATCCCCACTCCGGAACGCGCCGGCGATCTGCCCTTTTTGATGCCGGTCGAGGACGTGTTCTCGATAACCGGGCGCGGAACCGTCGCCACGGGCAGAGTCGAGAGGGGCACCCTCAAACTCAACGAGGAAGTCGAGATAGTCGGGCTCATGGACGCTCCGAGAAAAACAGTGGCCACAGGTATAGAAATGTTCCGCAAACTGCTCGATTCCACCACTGCGGGCGACAATACGGGTATACTGCTCCGCGGCATCGCCAAAAACGAAATCGAAAGGGGCCAGGTGCTGGCCAAACCCGGCTCTATCAAGCCTCATAAAAAATTCAGCGGCCAGGTGTACGTGCTTACTGAAAAAGAAGGCGGGCGCAAAAAACCGTTCTTCAACAACTACAGGCCGCAGTTTTATTTCAGAACCACGGACGTCACGGGAGTTATCACCCTCCCCGAAGACGTCGAAATGTGCAACCCGGGCGACAACATTCTGATGAATGTGGAGCTCATCACTCCTATAGCGATTGAAAAAGGCCTCAGGTTCGCCATACGCGAAGGCGGAAAAACAGTCGGTTCGGGCGTCGTCGCGGATATAAACGAATAGACAAAAGCAAAGGATAATAAAGATAAAAGCATCAAAAAGGGGGAAGAAAATACGCGGTTTTCTCCCCTTTTTGGGGCTAAAGTTTCATGACAAACGCGGATTTTTCGGTGTTCGTGAAGCCCGAATTCAAATAAAACCTGAGGGTGGACTCGTTTTTTGAGCCGCTTATGAACACTGTCCGGTAACAGTTGTTCTCTTTGGCTATTTCGACCGCTTTTTTCATCAGAAGTCCGGCGTAACCTTTATTCCGGTATTCCGGCAGGGTCACCATGTTTTCAATCAGGGCATGGGGGCGCATCTGCCTTGTGAGGTTTTTTATCACCACAAGCGTCACCGAAGAGACGATTTTGCCCAGTTCTTCGCCTATCAGTATGTGGTAATTGGGATCGTTTAGTATATTTTCCCACAACAGCATGGTTTCGGACGTTATAGGCATGATTTCCGCGTCGTGCAGATTCAAATAGAGTTCCTGAAGCGCGGGCAGATCGTTTTTGGTGACCATTCTGACATCAAATCCAAGCAACATATATAAATTTATACCTCCGGCTGAAAATAATTTTATATTCAATATTATAGCAGAAAAATTTGATATATTTTTAACGAATTTTAAATTTTGCGCATATAATCGAAAGGAGAAAAATGCAGACATTCAACAAAAAAACGATAGAGGATATCGAGCCGCAAGGCAAAAAAATATTGGTTCGCTGCGATTTTAACGTCCCGATGACGGACGGTAAAATCGACGACGACAAAAGAATCGCGGAATCGCTGCCCACGATAAAGTATCTCGCGGGCAAAGGGGCAAAAGTGATATTATGCTCCCATCTCGGGCGCCCGAAAGGCAAGTTTGACACCAAGTATTCGCTTTCGGTCGTAGCCGAAAGGCTTTCTGAGCTTCTCGGCAAAAAGGTCATAATGGCAAAAGACGTGATAGGTGAAGACGCGAATTCAAAAGCCGCCGGACTGGAGCAAGGGGAGGTAATGCTGCTTGAAAATGTGAGGTTTCACGCCGAGGAAGAAAAAAACGACCCGGAATTTTCAAAAGCGCTGGCTTCCTTGGCTGAAATTTATGTGAACGACGCCTTTGGAACCGCGCACAGGGCGCACAGCTCGACTGCGGGGGTATCGGCTTATCTGCCTTCCGTGGCGGGATATCTGATAAACAAGGAAATATCCGTCATGGGCGGGGCTTTGGAAAATCCGGAAAGGCCGTTTGTGGCCATTCTGGGCGGCGCGAAGGTATCGGACAAAATCGGAGTCATCACAAATTTGATGGACAAAGTCGATTCGATTCTGATAGGCGGCGCGATGGCGTACACTTTTATGAAATCCATAGGCGGAAAAATCGGGAATTCGCTCTGCGAAAACGATAAGCTCGAGCTCGCCAAAGAATTGCTGGAAAAAGCCGAAAGCAAAAAGATAAAAATTTATTTGCCGGTGGACCATGTGGCAGCCGACAGTTTTTCAAACGACGCCCACTCGCTGATATGCGAATGGGCGAATGTGCCCTACAGCTGGGAGGGGCTTGACATCGGGCCCAAAACGGTAAAATTGTATTCGGACATAATAAAACACGCGAAAACCGTGATATGGAACGGGCCCATGGGGGTTTTCGAATTCGAAAATTTCGCCGCCGGGACAAAAGACATAGCCAAAGCGGTGGCTGAAAGCGGAGCGGTTTCCATAATAGGCGGCGGGGATTCCGCAGCGGCCATAGATAAGCTCGGGTATGCGGACAAAGTCACCCATATATCGACCGGCGGCGGCGCCGCGCTCGAATTTTTGGAAGGGCTCCAACTGCCCGGCATAGAGTGCCTGCAGGACAAGTGATTATTTTTTTACAAGCAGACACACCGCGTGGGCTCCTACGCCTTCCCCGCTGCCCGTGAACCCCAAGCCTTCTTCCGTTTTAGCCTTTATATTGATATCGGATTTCGCAATTTGCAAAATTTCGGATAATTTCTGCCTTATGTCTTCCTTGTAACCCGCGAGTTTCGGCTTTTCGAGTATCACCGTGCAGTCTATATTTGAAATTGTATATTCCCTTTGTATGAGCTCCGCGATCTTCCCCAGAAGAAAAACGGAGCTTATATTTTTGTATTTTAAGTCGCTGTCTGGAAAATGTTCCCCTATGTCGCCGAGCCCCGCCGCCCCGATAAGCGCGTCGATTATCGAGTGGGTCAGCACGTCCGCGTCGGAATGGCCGAGCAGCCCGATTCCTTCATTCGGGATTTCGACCCCGCCCAAGATCAGTTTGCGGTTTTCGCCGAGGCGGTGGACGTCGTAACCGTGCCCTATTTTTTGTGTTTCGCGTTTCGCATTTATAAAATCCAAATCCTGCATATCCGTTATTTTTATATTATACCTCGAGCATTCCACTATACTGACCCTGTGCCCCATAGCCTCGAGAAGCGCGCAGTCGTCGGTGAAATCGTTTTTTGGGTTTTCCATGGCGGACAAATATATGTCTTTTGAAAATACCTGCGGGGTCTGAACCGCCCACAAAAATTCCCTGTCCAGTGTGCCCGCGATGTTTTCGCCGACCACCGACTTTACCGTGTCCGTGATTTTTGTCCCGGCGGCGGCGGCCCCGGTTTCAAACGCTTTCAAAACCACTTTTTCTATATCCGCTTCCGATACAAAGCATCTCGCCCCGTCGTGGATTGCGATATACGATATATCGCCGCCAACTTCGCAAATCGCCCGGGCCACCGATTCCTGCCTGGTTTTTCCGCCTTCGACTATACTTTTCACTTTGCCCAAATTCGCAAATTTTACGATTTGCCGTATTTGCGCCGCGTCCCCGGGTCTCGCGGCGATGATGATTTCGTCTATACAGGAACTCAAGGCAAAAGCCGTCACCGTTTTTTCGATGACGGTTTTGCCCTGGATTTCTATAAACTGCTTGGATAAACCGTCTGCGAGCCCCATCCGGGAACTGTTTCCGGCCGCCGCGATGACTGCGCAGGTTTTGGGCCTGCCATAAATATTTTCACGCATGATAATTTTTTGTCTGTTTGTTATTTGAAATAAAGTTCGCCGGTCAAGCCGAGAGTTTTCAAATTGTGCGAGCTCAGTTTTCTGTTTGAGGCGGCGTACAATGTTTCTCTTATGGTGAGCAGCCTTTGTATATACGCGTTGTGATCGGAGCCCCAATCCGAGGATTTCAACATGTCTTCTGCGCTCAAATGGCTCAATGCGCCTTTTTGCTCGAAGCCTTTTTCCAAGTCTATTTCATATATGTACGCCCCTGCGAATTTAAAGGTCCCATATGCGGGAATTGTTCCGTCGACCGCTTTTTGTTTTGATTCATACACGGTCACCGGGAAAGCCAGCAGATTTTTTTCTTTTGAAAACAACAGCGCTTTGTGGTTTCTCAGTAATTCGGAGTCCGTGCCCCTGTCGCCGATCGTCTCCACGAACATCTCAACCGGGTTTGTCATGTCGCTCACATCGAAAAGAGATAATTTCATGCTTGTGTAGTAGGCGTTTCCGTATGCGTCCAAAACGGTGTCCTTGCCGAAACCGATGAGGTGATTTTCGTCATAGGGATGCAGGTATTCGCTGTATCCGGGGATTTTGAGCGCGCCCAGCACGGCGGGATTTTTCGGGTCGGACAAATCGATTGCAAACAGCGGGTCGACCTGCTTGAATGTGACCATATACGCGCGGCTGCCCATGAAACGCACGGAATAAATCTGTTCACCGGGTGCCATGTCCTCGATTTTCCCGACGATTTCCATGTTGCCGTCAAATACATACAAGCCGTTGTATTTGGTCCAGTTTTTGCCGTAATCCTGTTTGGTGGTCGCTATGCGGAAATAATTTTGATATTCATCCATTGAAAACTGGTTGAGCACCGAACCGGGGGCGCTGCCTTTTTTTACGAACACGAGCCTGCCGTCGTCCGCCGCGAATTTGTATATCAGCGTATCATACCAGGAATTTCCGCCGTCTGTGTAATTATACTTTACCTCCGCGATATACAGCGCGTTTTGCGACATATATATGTTGTTTGCGCCGAGTCCCAAAATGGATTCTACAAATGCCTCTTCGTTTGGCCTGTCTATGTTAAACCCGACTAAAGTGGTTATGGCGCTTTCGGTGAAATCGGGGAAACAATACAGCTTATCGTATCCGGGGCAGATCTCTTCTTCGGATACCGCGGTATCGCGGTAAAGCGGCATTATACCCACATCCGAATCCCAATCGTAATACCACCAGTAAAAATACTGTGTCGCCGCGAAATACACGCTGCCGCCGATTTTGCGCGATGTGGCGTACTCGCCTTTTACCTCAACCGTCCTCTCGAGCTTGGGAGCTTTTTTGTTTTCGGTATTTATCACGACGGCCTGGGTGTAGAGGCCGTCTTTTCCTTTATACATGCCGATCGCAATTACGCGGCTGCCATCGATGAAAATTTCTTTGAATTCCAGATAATTTTCCGAAGGCAGCTTGAAAGCAGACATATATTCAAAACTCCCGTCGGAATTCGCCCTGACTATTTCTATAGCCCCCCCGCGCACATAATAGATATACTGCCCGTCGGTTTTGATTATATCCGCTTCGTCGACGCCCTGTACCTGGGTGTTCGTCACCGAATAATCCGCGGAGGCGTCTTTTTCCGCTTCCGCGGGCGCTTCGGTTGCCGGCGCGGGGACGGCTTCTCCCGGCATGTCCCAATCCCAAATCACATCGACGTCGTCAAAAAAACCGTAACCGTAATTGGAGTCGTAGCCTATCAGGTCCAACAAATTTTCTTTTGAGCCGACGGAAGTCATTTCGGTAAAGGCGGAAATAAGGGCGTCCATATCCGGTTTTTCGGCGGCTATCACAATCAGCCCGCGCTCGTAAAAATATTTTCTGCCGAAAATTTCCGCCATCGAAGCCGCGGGGATATACATGCGCCCGTCGGCCAGCTCCGGTTTCGCCTCCATTTTTATTTCTTTTATTTCGCTTTTTTTGTCTTTGAAATTCGCGGAGATCAGTTCGGAATTCGCGGAGATTTCAAAAAAATCCCCTTTTTCGGTATTGACGGTCGCGGCGTTTTTTTCCGCGTTCCACCCGACATCGCCGCCTAAGGCCTCAGCGGCAAAACGCAGGGGGACATACGCCAAACCGTTTTTGAGGTAGGGCGCCGCTTTTTGGTTTTCGTCTATGGGGACCTTTTCACCGTCGATGTAAGCCGCCGGATTTTGGGCGTACAGCGCGATATACCCCTTTGCCGGATCCGCTTTTTTCGTTTCGGCCGATTCCACCGCTGCAAAAACCCCGCTTCCGATAAGCGCCGCCGCCAGGACAACAAGCATAATTTTTTTGATTTTGAATTTCATAAACCTACACCTTCCTATACATATTTTTTGAAATGATTTAAATCTGTTCAATCCGATTAGACGCAGGCAATTTCAAAAAGTTCCGCACATATTCCGAATTTTTTAATCTTTGTAATTACACCCTATATGTAAGGCCCGTATATTGAGTTCGAGCAGCTCTTTTCTGGATTCGGGTATGCTCTTTTCCATCGACATAATAAGCTCATCGGGGGTGAATATGCCAGTGGCGGCAATCAGTTTTCCGAGCATTATGACATTGGCCAATTTGGGCATATTGTTGTCATATGCCAAAGACGTGGCGGGGATATAATATTTAGCTATGTCGTCCCTGTCGCTTTTTAGGCTCACAAGAGAACTGTCGCAAATCAAATTTCCGCCTTTTTTTATGGAATTGTGAAATTTCAGGTACGAGGGCAGGTTCATGACCAAAAGAGTTTCGGGCTCGGGGGTAACCGGGGAGCCGATTTCCTCATCGGATATCATAACCGTGCAGTTAGAAGAGCCCCCGCGCGTTTCCGGTCCGTATGAGGGCATCCACGTCACTTTTTTGTTTACATACATCCCCGCCAAAGCGAGCTGCTTCGCCGCGAATAAAATTCCCTGACCGCCGAACCCCGCAATCAAAATACTGTTTGCCGCCATATTATTTTGCCTCCTTTGCCTTGTCTTTGTAAACCCCGAGCGGGTAATAGGGTATCATATCCGTTTTTATCCATTCGAGCGACTC
>WQXD01000048.1 GCA_009785015.1 Oscillospiraceae bacterium
ATTTCGGCCGCCTTCATCCAGGGCCGCTGCTCGAAGGGCGCCGTGTCGGATTTTATTTCTATATAGCTCTCGGTCCGCTCGTCGAATTTTCCGCTTTTGTTGCCGTTCCAAAAGTAGGTCACATGGCCGAATTTTTGGGTTTCCGAAACGGCGAGCTGCGTTATTTTTTCATTTGCCAGATATTCGCCCAGCGTCCCCGAAATTTTTGGCGGGTCGACTAAGTATCTTTTCGGTATGTGCAGGTCTCCGTCGTAAGAGAGCATCCCGGCGTACAATACATCCGGCTTTTTTATCCTGTCGAACTTGTCGAATCCTTCCCCGGAATCGAAGGCGGCCGAGATCTCAATCGCCCTGTCGCCCCTGAAATTGAAGAACACCACGCTGTCCCCGTCGGCCATCTTTCCGGCCGGCGCGCCGTTTTCGGCGATGACGAACGCTTGCGAAAACTGGTCGGTCGCCCCGGTTTCGGCCCGAAGCGTCGAAATGGCTTCGGTCGCGGAGGCAAACAGCCTGCCCTCCCCGAGCACGTGCACGTGCCATCCCAGCTCTACCGCTTTCCAGTTTGCGCCGTACCTGTCCATGGTTATGGTCATGCGCCCTCCTCCGGAGGCGATTTTGGCGTCAAAACCGCCGGAGTTCAGGTTTTGCATGAATTTTTCGATCCTGTCCACGTAGACAAGGGCCGAAAACGGGTCGACGTCGCGCCCGTCCAACAATATATGCAACCTGACTTTTTTTATGCCCTCCGTCTTCGCCTGTTTGATCATGGCTTCAAGGTGGTCCATATTCGAGTGGACGTTGGCGTCGGACAAAAGCCCGATAAAGTGTAAAGCCGATTTATTTGACAGGCAGTTGCCGCAAAGTTCCCTCCAGGTTTCCGAGGCGAACATCGCGCCGGATTCGATTGCGCGCGTCACAAGCTTTGCCCCCTGGGCAAAAACCTGCCCGGCGCCCATCGCGTTATGCCCCACTTCGGAGTTTCCCATGTCCTCGTCGCTGGGGAGCCCCACGGCGGCGCCGTGGGCCTTGAGTTTCAGGTGAGGGTGGGCCGCCGTGAGTTTGTCAAGGGCCGGGGTGTTTGCGAGACATACCGCATTGCCGGGAGCCCGGGGGGCAATTCCGACCCCGTCCATCACCACGCACACGAGCGGGCCGGTTATCCCCGCGAATTTTCCGGATTTTTTTAAAGTTTTCTTTTCTTCCATAAGCGCCGACATTCTCCTCCAAATTAAGCAAAAATCATTATTATGGTTACCATTATACAACATCCGGCGCTTTGATAACAATACAAAATCAAAAAAGTTACAAATCCGAAGATAAATTTTCGCAAAAACTTATCCGAAAATTTTCAAAAGGATGATATAATAAACCAAACTGAAGATATCGCATGGGAAAGGGCACGATTCAAAAAAATTGTGGCTGTGAATGACATGAATGATGCGAAAGAAATGAAAGAAAATGAAAAAAGCTCCAAAAACGGCGGCGCGGCGCGTATAATCGAAATTTTTGTCTTGATTTCGTCGGCTGTTTTTCTTTCGGTGGCCGCTTCCGTTTTGTTTGTCGGCGTCGCCGGGACGCTGTGCGCCGTCGTCGCTTCCGCTTTGTTTTCGTGCGCGCTGTTTTTGTCGGGGGGCGCGCTCTTGTGTTTCGGCGCTGCGGCTGTGTCGTCGGCTGCGAGTTTTTTGATAACTTACCTGATCTGCGGTAATTTGATAAACGCTTTGGCGGGAATGGTATATGTCGCCGCGGGGGCGTTTATTTATCTCGGCGTGAAACGCAAGCATCCGAGGACGCGCATCACCGTCGGCCTCACCTGTTTTTTGGTTGTGTTCCACTTCTCTTTGATCGTTTTGTATTTTCTGCTCAAAACGGGGACATTTTCAATCGATATGGTTTCCCTTCTGGCGGAGGACGTGCTCACTTCCGGCGTGCAGCTCGCCGTCGGGCCGGTGCTGTCGACAATACCCGAAGCCGATAAAACCGCGTACATACAGGAATTCGTCAAAAATATGAAAGCTGTGACTCCCGCGCTGTTCGTGCTCTACAGCGCCGCCTTTGCCTATCTGTCTTCTTCGTTTTTTAAATCTTTTTACAATATCTTCATCCCCATGGCAAACCCGGGCAGGAAGAAAATAAAAAACAAATACTGGAGGCTCGATATTTCCTTTGTCTCGGCGGCGGCGGCGCTTTGCGCCATTATCGCCTCCCTCTTCGTCCCTTCGCAGAAATATCCCCTGCCCTCCGTAATTTTGACGAATTTGATATATATTCTGATTCCCGGGTTCTGCATAGTGGGGGTCTATTTTGTCCATGATAAGGTATCAAAAGAAAAAGCCGGGATTTTTTTGGTCGTTTTCGCGCTTTGCGCGATTATAGCCGTTTTGCTGCTCCCGGCCGCTTTGTTTGCGTTTGTTCTCGTTTTTATGCTGTCGGGACTGTATGCCACTTTGGTGGAAGATATGAAGAAATTCTTCAAGAAAGCGAAAAAAGCCCTGCTCGGAGACGAAGACGAAAACGATGACGACGACGATTACATCGACTAAAAAAATCAAAGGAGCGTGCCAGCGATGAAATCCGGAGGAAAATTCCGAAAATATATAGCGGAGCAAAAAACATTTTTGTGCTTTATCGCGAATTTTTTTTGCGTTCTGTTGATCATTGCTTTTTTTTGGTTTTCCCAAACCCCCGACGAATACGACAAATCTTTAAAATTGGCCGTCGCCGTGTTCGCGGCTGATACAGCCGTTTCGTCGGTGATTATCATTTTGGGCAGGCCCGCGAAGCTTCCCGCCGGGAAAAAAAGGGGCTCGGGCGACCCGCTGCTTTTCGAGAATATAACGCCGGAATTGGTATACGCCTTTATGTCCCCCGTGCTGATAACGGAACCCGGCGGGTATATCGTCTGGCACAACGAAGCCGCTTTGCAGTATTTGGCCAAAGAAGGCGAAGGGGAGATCATGTGGAGAAGTATTTCGGACATCTCCGGAAATCAGCTCTCCCCCGAAAAAACGCGCGGCATTTTTGAGATGGAAGCGGCGCCGGAGACGGAGTCAAAGGAAATCGGCGCGAATATCTTCATAAACGGAAGATATTTCAAGGTTTCGGCCTTTAAAACCGGCGCGGCCCCGCAGGCCCAGTCCGGCGAATTGGACGTGTATATATTTTCCGATATAACCGAAATCGAATACCTGAAATATGAAGCCGATATGAAAGACCCCGTCGCGGCCTATTTCATAGTGGACAATTTGGATGAGGCGAACCCGAAGCTGCAGGACAAATACCGGAGCGCCTCGGGGGCGGTTTCCGATTTGCTCAATGGGTTTATGGCCGACTGCGGCGGTTTGATAAAAGAATACGGCAAAGATAAATACCTGTGTTTTTTTGAGAACCGCGCCCTCAAGAATTTCATAAGATCCAAGTTCGGCATTCTGGATCAGATCAGGGACATAAAAATAGAGGAATTGGATATGCCGGTGACCATTTCGGGCGGGGTTTCGAATATAGAGGGCAGCCTGTTCGAAAAGGAATCGGCCGCGCGCCACGCCCTCGACATGGCGCTCCAGAGAGGCGGGGATCAGGTGGGGGTAAAAAGCGCCTCCTCCACGGAATTTTACGGCGGAAAAACCAAAACCGTCCAGAAGAGGACAAAAGTCAAATCCCGGGTCATAGCCGACGAACTGGCCCAGTACATGAAAAGAAGCTCGAATATTTTGATCATGGGCCATAAGAACTCGGACAGCGACAGCATAGGCGCCTGCGTGGGCATGGCCCGTTTTGCCCTTTCGCTGGGACGCGAGGTCAATATAGTGGTGAATATACACGACCCGAATATAAAATTCGCATTCGCCAAGCTCCGCGGATTTGACGAGTACGGCGGCGTTTTCATAGATGAGTCGGCCGCCCTGGATAAAATCACGGCGGAGACTTTCGTCGTTGTGGTGGATGTGAACAATCCGCCGCATTTCGAATCTGAGGCAGTATACAAAAACGTATATAAATGCGCAGTTATAGATCATCACAGAAAAGTCGCCGAATACACGAAAAGCCCCGATGTGGAGTATATAGAACCCTCGGCCTCTTCGGCTTCGGAGCTCGCAGCCGAGATACTCGAGCAGTCCCTTTCTCGGGGTGACCTGTCAAAAGAAGAAGCGGAGCTTTTGCTGGCGGGGATATTTTTGGACACGAAAAACTTTTCGCGCAATACGGGTACCAGTACTTTTTCGGCCGCTTTGTACCTCCGCGGCGAAGGGGCGAGCCCCTCGGATGCGGAGGGGATGATTTCAAAGACCAATTTGGAGGAATTTATCAAGCAGGCGCGTTTTGAGACGAATATAACGATATACAGAAATCTGGCCGCGATATCCGTATTTGAAGAAGAAGCCAAATTTACAGACAGAAACGCCGGCGCGAAAGCCGCCGAAAGGATGCTCGAGATCGAAGGCGTGGCGGCGGCGTTTGTCATATACCGGATAGAGGGCGTCGTGTATATATCGGCGCGCTCCCTGCCCTGGGGGAATATAAACGTACAGATAATCATGGAGAACCTGGGAGGGGGCGGACATTTTGAATTTGCGGGGGCGCAGCTCAAAAATCTCGGCCTGAGCGAGGCTTCGGCGCTGCTGAAAAAAACGATAGACGACTATTTCGACGCAAAATGAAAATTTAAACCATAACCATATATTTGAGATATTTGAGGAGGATCCGCAAAATTATGAAAGTGCTGCTGAAAGCTGATGTAAGGGGTCAGGGAAAAAAAGGGGAGATAATAAACGTTTCGGACGGTTACGCCAGAAATTTTCTGTTTCCGAGGGCGCTGGCGGTTGTCGCCGATGCCAAAGTTGAAAATGAAATCAAGACAAAAAAGGAAGCCGAAGTCCATAAAATGGAATATGAAAAAAAGAAAGCCGTCGATTTGAGCGAAAAGCTTTCCGCAATCACGCTGAAGATTGTCTCGAGCGCCGCTCCGGACGGAAAACTTTACGGTTCGGTGACTTCGGCGACCATCGCCGAACAGCTCAAAAGCAAGGAGAATATAGATATAGACAAACGCAGGATAAATCTCGAAGAACATATAAAATCCTTTGGGACTTATACGGTGGAAGTGAAAGTGTATGCGGAAATAACGGCCAACCTGACCGTCGTGGTGACAGATAACAGATAATAAATAGCAAGGAGATAGCGAATTGACTACTCACTCCAATTTCATCGAAAATTCCGACTACGATATAAAAAGGATCCCGTATTCGCTGGAAGCGGAGATGTCCGTGCTCGGCGCCATTCTGATTTCCCCGGATGTATATGAAGAAATAGCCGAAATGTTGTCCGCCGACGACTTTTATCTGCCCAACCACAGGGATATTTACGACTCCATAATAAATCTGTACCTCAAGAGCCGCTCAATCGACCTGGTGACGCTGCTCGACAATCTGGTTTCAAAAAGCCCGCATCCGGACGATTCGGCCCGGAATACCGCCAAGGAATATTTCATGCGGCTCTCAGACAACGTCCCCGTCGTCGGGAATATAAAGGAATACGCCGGCATCGTGAAGGAAAAATCCCTGAGGCGGAAATTGATAGGCATCTCAAACGACATTGTCAAAATGGCCTATGAGGATCCGTCGGGCTCGGATATCATAATAGACAGGGCCGAACAGCTGATTTTCGCCCTCAACCAGGGCGCCATAAAGCAGGATTTCGTCCATGTGAAGCATATAATGGCGGGCGTATTCGCCGGCATACACAGCATGGAAAGCGACAGGGACGCCGCGAAGGGGATTGCTTCCGGATTTTCGGGGATCGACAGGACATTGGTCGGTATGAGCTCCGGCGATTTGATCGTGATCGGAGCGAGGCCGGGCGTGGGAAAGACCGCTTTTGCCTTGAATGTCGCCATGAACGCCGCGGCGAAAAAAAAGACTATCGCCATTTTCGAGCTTGAAATGACAAAAGAAGAAATAGTGACAAGGTTTTTAACCAGCGAGTCTTTCGTCGACAATTACAAGCTGAGAACCGGAATGCTGACTGCGGCGGACTGGTCGAAGCTCACCGAGGCGGGTTCGCGGATATCGGAATGCGCCATATATATCGACGACACGCCGAGCATGACCGTCACGGGGATGAAGGCGAAGCTGCGCCAATTAAAAAAGCTCGATTTGGTCATAATCGACCATCTGCAGCTGATGCAGACCGACAGAGGCAACGGAAACAGGGTCCAGGAAATTTCCGATATCTCAAAAAACCTGAAAATCTTGGCCAAAGAGCTCGGGGTCCCCGTGATCACCTGCGCGCAGTTGTCCCGCGGGCCCGAATCGAGGGACAACAAGCGCCCCATGCTGTCGGATTTGAGGGAATCGGGCTCGATAGAGCAGGACGCCGACGTGGTCATGTTCTTATACCGCGACGACTACTATAAGGAAAGCGTGGAAAAACACAACAGGGCCGAAATAATATTTTCAAAAAACCGTCACGGCTCGCTCGGAACGGTCGAGGTCGGTTTCGAGAAGAAGTTCGGGCGGTTTTACGATATAGACGAGGTACATAAAGAAACGTGAATACAAAAATATATGAAAAATGATTTACGGCAGAAAGCCGGAAAACTGATAAAGGAATATGACATGATAAAAAGCGGGGACGACGTCGTCGTGGCGTTTTCGGGCGGAAGCGATTCCTCCGCGCTGCTTTTTTTCCTGATCGGATACTTAAGCGAAAAAAACAACATATTCGCCGCCCATCTGAATCATATGATGAGGTCCGAAGCGGAGCGCGACGAGCAATTCGCGGTTGAAACCTGTGAAAAATATAAGATAAAAATCTTTACCGGACGGCGCGACATATTGGCCATAGCGAAAAACTCAAAAAAGAGCCGCGAAGAAGCCGCCAGGGACGAGCGGTACGCCTTTCTTTCGGAAACCGCGGCTTCCATCGGCAAAAACGTAAAGATCGCCACCGCCCACACCGCTTCGGACAACGCGGAAACCGTGATTTTCAATTTGGCGAGGGGATGCGGCCTTTCCGGGCTCGCCGGCATAGCCCCGAAGAGAGGCGATATAATCCGGCCGCTTCTGTCCTGCACCAAAGGGGACATTTTAAAATACTGCGAAGAAAACAACATATCCTACGTCGAAGACAAGACAAATTCCGACGAAAATTACACGAGGAATTTTATCCGCCGAAATATAACCTCAAAGCTCGGGGAAAAATTTGCCCGTCTGGACGAAAACATATTCAAAACCGCGCAGCTGATGCGGGATTTCGCCGATTTGACCGATTCGCTCGCCGGCGCCGCGGTAAAGGGATTGGACGGAGTCGAAGCCGGAACCCTGCTTGCAAGCCATAAGGCTTTACAGCAGGCGGTCATAGAGAAGCTTTATGAAAACGCCGTTTTCCCAAGCCGCCAAAAGCTCGAAAAAAAGCACGTCGAATACGTGAGGCAGCTCTTGGACAAAACGGAAAAATCCGTGGACCTGCCCGGGCTCGTGACGGCCGAAATTTCAAAAAACATATTGACCATGAAAAAAATAACCGAAAAAAAAACCAGCCGGAACCGCAAATAGCGCAAAAATTTTAATTCGTCATAAAATATTTACGATTTATTTAATCATGGTATAATTGATTTTGTTAGAATGATAGGATAATCTCACAAAGCGGAGTATCAAATCAAAAAAAGGCGGGGAAAATCTGAAGATGACAAATGCCGTCCCACATAAGTATCCCATGTCGGACTTCAAAAAAATAATCGTGCCGGAAGCCGAAATAGAGCAAATCGTGTCCTGTACGGCAAAACAAATAAGCGAAGATTACGCGGGCAAAAAACTGCTTGTATGCGGTATTTTGAAAGGGGCGTTCGTGTTCGTGTCGGATCTGGTCCGGCGGATTTCCATACCCGCCGAAGTGGCTTTCATAAGGGCTTCGTCATACGGCGGCGGCTCTTCCTCGTCCGGGAATGTGGAAATCGCGGAATTATCAAATCTGACAAAATACGGCGGATATGACATATTGGTGACAGACGACATATTGGATACGGGGAACACATTCTGCCGCCTGGGGGAATTTTTGAAAACCAAAGGGTTTGCAAGCGTGGAGTTCTGCGCGCTTTTGGACAAACCCGACAGAAGAGAGAGCGGAATTTTCGTGAAATATATCGGAAAAAAAACAGAAAACGAATTTGTCGTGGGGTACGGGCTCGATTACGGCGAAAAATACAGGGATCTGCCTTTTGTCGCCGCATTAAACGAAAAAATATACAAAAACAATTAATTTAATATTAAGTTCATATAAGCGTGTTATCTTAACCAGAACGGAGCTTAAGGCAATAAACAAATCATAGGAGTTTTAAAGTGTAATGAGAAGTAGTAATTTGCGTATAATTTTTTTGTATCTTCTGCTCATCGTCGTCATCATCTTTGTAGCGGGTTATTTTTTCGACCAGCAAAAACCCGACAAGATCACCTACGGCGAAGTGGTGCGGTACATCATAAACGATGAAGCGGTGAAGATCGTGATAGACGACTCGGAGATAAAGCTGACGCTGACATACGAAGCCGCCCTCAGGGCAAATATCCCGGAGGTTTCGCATAAATTGAGCAGCCTTTTGCTTTTTGAGCAGGATGTTGGGGAAGTGGTGATCGCAAATCTCGGCGACGATTCCAAGAACCTCAATGGATACGATGTCATACCAGCGGCCGAGATGGCCTGGTGGGTGAGCGTCATACCCTATTTTATCGTGATTGTGCTGCTTGTGGCGGTCTGGATTTTTTTCATGAACCAGGCCACGGGGGGAAGAAACGGAAAGATCACTTCCTTCGGCAAAGCGAGGACCAAGCCCGTATCGGACGACAAGAAAAAAGTCTATTTCGCAGATCTGGCCGGAATGGACGAGGAAAAAGAAGAACTCAGGGAAGTGGTCGATTATCTCAAAAATCCGCTGAAATTCGTGGAACTCGGCGCGAGGATACCCAGGGGCGTTCTGTTGGTGGGCCCTCCCGGAACGGGCAAAACCTATCTCGCCAAGGCGGTCGCCGGGGAAGCGGGGGTGCCCTTTTATCCGATTTCAGGCTCGGATTTCGTCGAGATGTATGTGGGCGTGGGAGCTTCGAGGGTGCGAGATCTGTTCGACACCGCGAAAAAAAGCCCCGCGAGCATATTGTTCATAGATGAAATAGACGCCGTGGGGCGGCACAGGGGCGCAGGCCTCGGAGGCGGCCACGACGAGAGGGAGCAGACTTTAAACCAGCTGCTTGTGGAAATGGACGGTTTCGGCACAAATGAAGGCGTCATCGTGATTGCGGCCACAAACCGCCCCGATATCTTAGACCCCGCGTTGCTCAGGCCCGGGCGTTTCGACAGGCAGATAAACGTGAATTATCCCGACGTAAAAGGCAGAGAGGAAGTTCTGAAAATCCACGGCAAATTCAAAAAATTCGAGGAATCGGTGAAATTTGACGTGATTGCCAAATCCACCGCCGGCTTCACGCCCGCGGACCTGGAAAACCTGTTGAACGAAGCGGCGCTGCTCGCGGCCCGCAAGATGAAAAAGCTGATAGGCATGAACGACATAGAGGAAGCCATGCTCAAAGTTATGATGGGGCCCCAGAAAAAAAGCAAAGTGATAAGCGACCACGAGAAAAAGCTTGTGGCCTATCATGAGGCGGGGCACGCCATCGTCAACCGGTTTCTCTCCACTTCCGACCCGGTCCACATGATTTCGATAATCCCCACGGGCGGCGGGGCGGGAGGCTACAACATGTACCTCCCCAAAGAGGACAAAAACATGATGTCCAAGCGGGAGATGGAAGAGAAGATAGTGGGCCTGCTCGGCGGGCGCGCCGCCGAAAAACTCGTGATGGAGGATATATCCACAGGCGCCTCAAACGATATACAGCGGGTATCGACGATGGCGAGGCGCATGATAACCCAGTACGGCATGAGCGACGAACTGGGGCCCATAGTGTTCGGTTCGGGGCACGAAGAAGTCTTTTTGGGCAGGGAAATCAGCAGCTCGCGCAATTATTCCGAAAAAATCGCCGCGCAGATAGACGACGAAGTGAAGCTGATCGTCGGCAACGCCTATGAGGAAGCCCAGAGCATACTGGGCGACCACAAGGAAAAATTGGATTTCATCGCAGATTTTCTGCTAAAATACGAAATTATGGACGGCGAACAGTTCGAAGCGGCGATGGCGGGGGATCCGAGTTTCGAGGAGCTCGAATCCATGGTCGTCGAAAAGAGGCGCAAGAGCGACGAGGAGAACCGCAGGGTCAAGGAGGAGGCCGACAAAAGGGCCAAGGAAGAATCGGAGCGCAGGGAAGCGCTTCGCAGAAAAGAGAGAGAGGAAGTCCTGGGCAAAATGCGCACGCGCCCCCCCTATCCCCCAAACAACCCGGGGCCCGGATCCGGATCCGGAGGCAACGGCGGGGACGGCAAAAACAAGGGCGGAGACGATTTGAAGTTCAAAGACGGCAACGATTTGTAAATCAATTTTACTGATCCAATTTTATATAATTTTCTATTGTTTTTTCCAGCCCTTTTTGGTATTGCGCTTCCTTTTTTTCGTACATCGAAATCCAGTCCGATTTTTTGTCGATCATGAGAAAACTGTACTGCAGCCTCAAATCCCCCATGCTGTCCGTATGATATGTCCCGAAATTGAATGAAAGCGCGTCGCGGATAATATCGAGCATCATGGCCGATTCGTCGTCGCGCAGATATTTTGTTTTCAGGGCAATCTCGTAAAACGCGGGGGTTACGCTGCGGTAGCTTTCCGCGGCAAGGGCCTCCAAGGCCGCCCCGACAAGCTCCGTGTTCGGGCATGTCACGGGGATTGCCAGCATGGAAAAATGGTCCTGCGAGCCCGTCATGTATCTTGGCTGGCTTTTATTCCACTTCGGATAGGGTATTATGCCGTAATCCGTTTCGGTCGCCCGGAGCAGCCCGTTTTTATACAGCGAGTTGGGCCAAAACAATATGTTCCCCGCCGAAAACTTATTTACGCAGTCGAGTTCCATCTCCAGACTTTCGGTGATGGCGTTCACACCTTCGTTGGTATACAGAAAATCATACGTTTTTGATATCATTTCCGCCATTTTCGCCTTATCGCCCGCAAGCGTCGGATAGCCGTCCGGATCCATCACGGTGACGGGCTGGTCGAAAGCGTACCACAAATTATCTATTGAAGTCCTCAGCGTTATCGTGGTTCCGAACCGGTCGTCGGCGTCCTTTTTTCCGTTTCCGTTGAGGTCCGTATACGCCGCTTTCGACAATTCATCCATTTTGTCAAAAGTCCAGTCCCCCGAAAGAACCGTCTGGTATAAATTTTCAAGGCTAAGATCCCTGGCGTAATCCTTATTGAAAAAAACGCACATCGCCCGCGCGAGCAGGGAAAGGGAATAATCGCCTATCAGAAGATACGATTTCCCGCCTATCGACATCTCCTCTTTGAAATTCGTGCTCCACCACGGTTTTTCGTGGTCGATATACGGCAGCCCGTTTGTGCCGAGAAACAACCCCTGCATGGCGTATGAAGGGATCAACCCGGCGAAACCGAAAACGATATCATATTCGTCGTCCCCCGCCGCGATGATTTTCTTCAGATCGTTGAAAAACTCATATCCCGTGGGCCAGCTTGCGTCGAATTTCCCGATGGGCCTTATTTTGATATTGAGCCTATCCTCGACCATTTTGTTGCGCCTGTATATCGCGTCGTTTACTATATCCCCGTTTTCAGCTTCCACAAAAACTTCGAAATCAAACATTTCCCCATCCGCGAAATCCCCGTTTATTCCGTTTCGGTGCAGTATTCGAAGCTCCGCTCCGCCGAAGTCGAGGGTATCGGGCAAATCGTCCTTTATATTTCTTTGGTCGTCTCCCGCCGCGTTTTTATCCGGATCATCTTCGTTTGAACCGGATTCACGCGGCAAATTGTTTTCGGCGTCCTTCAAATTTTCACTGCATGAAAATAAAGCACCGGCCCAAATCAAAATAACCGCCGAAAATAACGCGATCAATTTTTTTGTTTTCATTAATTTCATAAATATAACACCCGTATCCTTTCAAAATATTTCATAATTTATCGAATTTTTTAATTCGCTCCAGAATAAAATCATAACATCCGAGTTTGACTAAAAGCGCCTTAGCTTCCTCGGTTTTCATTTTTGCGCTTCCCATGTCACTTGCCGACATTATATCATAATTTTTTTAATATTTCAATCCATTTTGAAAAAATCATTCTTGAAATGTTCATGGTTTTGTGTTATCATACGATTATTACAAAAACAAGAGAAGGGAGAATCAGTTTTAAATTATGGATTTATCCGAAAAATTCCGAAATTATCTGACCGAAACGGCAGAGACCATCAAAAAATCCGACATGCGGGCGCTGTCGGACATCGCAAATAAACTGATCGAAACAAAACAAAGAAACGGCACGGTTTTTACCGCCGGAAACGGCGGGAGCTCCGCCACCGCCTCGCATATGGTAAACGATTTGACCAAGGGCTGCCGGGTTTTTGGCAGGGAAGGTTTTCGCGCGGTATGCCTGAGCGATTCCTCGACGCTTTTGACCTGTCTGGCAAACGACTTCTCCTATGAGGAAGCGTATGCGCTCTGTCTTAAAACGCTCGGAAAAAAAGGCGACGCGCTCGTGGCGTATTCGGGAAGCGGCAATTCCCCGAATGTAGTGGCGGCGGCAAAATACGCCAATGAGGCGGGTATATGCGTCATCGGTTTTTTGGGCCGCGACGGCGGAAAAATGAAAGATTTGTGCGATTTGCACATAATCGCCCCCACCGATTCGATGGAGATGCTCGAGGACGCCCATATGGCCTATGAGCACGCGCTGACCGTGGTTTTGGTGGATACCCTAAAAGATATGTGGGGCATGGAGATTTTGAAACTGCCGCAAAAAAACCGCGTGTTTCGATCCGCTCTGTTTGATTTCGACGGCACACTGAGCCTGATCCGCGAAGGCTGGCAGCAGATCATGATACCGTATTTCTGCGAGCTTTTGGAAGCGTGCCCCGAAAAGGGCGGCGATATCGAGTTCTGCGTCACGGAGTTCGTCGACAAACTGACGGGCAAACAGACCATATTCCAGTGCATGCAGGTCGCCGAAGAAATAAAAAAGCGCGGCGGTTCGCCCGAAGAGCCGATGGTTTACAAAACCGAATACCTGCGCAGGCTGCATGAAAAAATCAAGGACCGCAAACTAGGGCTTAAAAGCGGAGCCATATCCCCCGGGCAAATGCTCGTCCCGGGGTCGATTGAACTGCTGAAAAAACTCAAAGACGCAGGGCTTTTTGTATACTGCGCCAGCGGAACGGACAACGACGCCGTGCTCGAGGAGGCGAAGCTGCTCGGGCTCGACGAGTATTTCGGCGAGAACATATACGGCGCACTCGACGAACACGCCACAGACTGCACAAAAGAGCTCGTCATAGGGCGCATACTGAGCTCCAACCGCATAACCGGCGAGGAACTGATATCATTTGGCGACGGGTATGTCGAAATAGAGCTGATCGCGAACATAGGCGGATACTCCGTCGCAGTTGCCACCGACGAAAAGAAAAGGGCCGGGATAAACGAGTGGAAAAGAAACCGCTTGATTTCGGCGGGGGCGAGCGCGGTCATACCCGACTTCGCCGAGGCCGGCAAAATTATGGATTTAGTAAAATACTGGTGAAGGGAGAAAAATATTATGCCATTTGCGAAATTCGACCGGAGCAAACTTACAATACTGCCTTTATCCGAGCGAATCAGCGACCTCGATTTGTCGGTTGTCATGGAAACAACCGGCGCGAAACCTTTTGACAACCCGAAAATAGACAACTTGGCCGACGACATAATAAACGCGAAAAAAAAGGGAGCCGCCGTCATATTGATGTACGGGGCGCACGTGATACGCTCGGGCTGCGCGAAATTCATGATAAAACTCATGGAAGAGGGGTATATAACCCATTTCGCCACAAACGGAGCGGGCGCGATCCATGACTTCGAGCTCTCGCTTGCCGGGGTCACCTGCGAGAGCGTGGCGAAATATATCAGCGAGGGGCAGTTCGGGCTGTGGAATGAAAGCGGCATGGTCAACGACGCCCTCTCGGAAGGTTATGCGCTGGGCCTCGGGGCGGGAGAAGCCATCGGCAGATATATTTACGAAAACAATTTTCCCAACAGGGATATAAGCGTGCTTGCCGCGGCCTATAAAAATCAGATACCCGCCACCGTGCACATAGGCATAGGAAACGACATAATCCATGAGCACCCGAATTGCGACGGCAAAGTGCTGGGCGGGACTTCCTACACCGACTTTCTGATCTACGCCGAAACCATAAGCAAACTCCAGCACGGGGTATTTTTGAATTTCGGTTCCGCTGTCGCGGGGCCGGAAGTATATCTGAAATGCCTCGCCATGGCCAGAAACGTCGCCAAGCAGGAAAACCGCGAAATATTCGATATCACCACGGCGGTTTTTGACCTGCTGCCCATAGAGGGCGACGATTACGGAGCTGCCCCGCCGAAAACCGATCCGAGATATTATTTTCGGCCCTGGAAGACGATTTTGTCCCGGACCGTGGCGGACGGCGGCAAAAGTTATTACATCCAGGGAACGCACGACACAACCCTGCCGGCTTTGGCGTGTAAAATTTTTGAAAAAGGGGGTATATGAGATATGGATATATGCGAACTCGGCGATAAGCTCTGTAAAGCCCCTGAGGTTGTCATCACGGTTCTCGGGGATTTCTGCTTGGACAAATATCTGTATATAGACGCCGGAAGGGATGAAAAATCGCTCGAAACCGGGCTGATCGCCTATCAGATCCCAAAAAAGGGGATGTATCCCGGGGCGGCGGGCACGGTGGTGAACAACCTGCGCGCGCTTGAAGTGCAGACTTTGTGCGTGGGCGTCATCGGCGACGACGGCGAAGGGTACGAGCTTTTAAAAGCTCTCAAAAATATCGGCGCGGATGTTTCGCACATGATAACCGACGAGACGCGCTGTACGAGCACATACACCAAACCCATGCGTGACGGCGTCGAGCTGAACCGTCTGGATTTCAAAAACTTTGAGCCGATGAGCGCGCCCACCGAGCGAAAACTGATCGAAAATATTCACTCGGCCATATCAAAATCCGACGCGGTCATCGTGCTCGACCAGTTTATCGAGGAAAACTGCAACACGGTCAACGCGGCGGTGCGCGAGGAAATAGCGGCGATTGCCTCCGAGCGCCCTGATCTGATCATTTACGCCGATTCGAGGGCCTATATCGATTTGTTTTGCGGCATCATGGTAAAATGCAACCGGCATGAAATCAAGGACGACGGCGAAGCGATGTTTGCAAAAAACAAAAAGCCCGTATTCGTCACAATGGGCGAAGAAGGCTCTATGGTGTTCGATGAGGGCGGCTGCCATAAAATAGACGCGGTAAAAGTCGAGGGGCCAATCGACATATGCGGGGCGGGCGACGCCTGCACTTCGGGCATCGTGCTCGGGATGGCGCTCGGCGCCTCCCCGAAGATTGCCGCGATGCTCGGCAACATCATATCGTCGATAACCATAAAACAAATCGGAGTCACCGGCACGGCCACAAGAGACCAGGTGCGCGAGGTCATAGGGAGGGTTTGTCCAAATGCAGGTGATTGAAAAAATAAAGGCGCTGGGAATTGTGCCCGTGGTAAAAATAGACGACGACGAAAAGGCGGTCCCGTTGGCAAAGGCGCTCTGCCGCGGGGGCCTGCCCTGCGCGGAGATCACTTTCAGGACCGACAAAGCCGAGCAGGCCATACGCCGCATCGCCGAAGCCGTTCCCGAAATCTTAGTCGGGGCAGGCACGGTGCTGTCATGCGCCCAGGCGGACAAGGCGAAAGCGGCAGGCGCGAAATTTATCGTCAGCCCGGGGCTCAACCCCGCAGTGGTCGCCCATTGCCAGAATGAAGGCATACCCGTTTTCCCGGGATGCTGCTCGCCGTCGGATATCGAAAAAGCGCTGGAACTCGGCTTGTCCTGCGTTAAATTCTTTCCCGCGGAGCAATCGGGGGGCATCGCCGCCGTCAAAGCCATGGCCGCGCCCTACGGCGATATCGCATTTTTGCCCACGGGCGGGATAAATCAAAAAAACCTCAACGACTATCTCTCCTTTGGGCGCGTGGCCGCCTGCGGGGGTTCTTGGATGGCCGAGAGCTCGCTCATAGAGGCGGAAAACTACGCAGCCGTAGAAGAACTCACGCGCGCCGCGGTGCATACGATGCTCGGCTTTGAACTCGCCCATGTCGGCATAAACGGCAAAGACGAAACCGAAGCCCAGAGCGCCGCGAAAAAATTCTCGGACATGTTCGGTTTTGTATATACCCCCAAAAATTCATCGGTATTTTCGGGCGGTTATATCGAGGTGATGAAAGTGCCGTATCTTGGCTTTCACGGCCACATCGCGATACGGACCAACTATATTGAACGCGCCGTCTACTATCTGAACTCAAAAGGAGTCGCCTTCAACAAGGATTCCAAAAAATACGACGACAAAGGCAAATTGGCCGCGGTGTATCTTGAAAATGAAATCGGCGGCTTCGCCGTGCATTTGATGCAAAAGTGAAAAGTTTTAAAATTTTTGTTGACAATTGAAAAAATTCGCAGTATAATACGTAATACGTAGTAATAATAATTATTGTCAAAAAGTAAAGGGAGGATATCAGAATGAAAAAGTTTATTTGTTCCGTATGCGGCTACGCCCACGAAGGAGACGAAGCGCCCGAAAAATGCCCGCAGTGCAAGGCGCCCGGATCCAAATTCAATGAGCAGAGTTCCGAGCTCGTTTTTGCCGATGAGCACAAAATCGGAGTCGCCAAAGACGTCGACGCCGAAGTGGTCGAAGGGCTCAAACAAAACTTCATGGGCGAATGCACCGAAGTGGGCATGTATCTGGCTATGAGCCGCCAGGCGGACAGGGAGGGCTATCCCGAAGTGGCCGAAGCCTACAAGAGAATCGCCTTCGAGGAGGCAGAGCACGCGGCCAAATTCGCGGAGATGCTGGGCGAAGTGGTCGATGTTTCGACAAAGAAAAACCTGGAGCTGCGTGTCGCGGCGGAACACGGCGCCACTCAGGGCAAAAAAGACATAGCCACCAAAGCCAAGCAGCTCAATTTGGACGCCATACACGACGCCGTGCATGAGATGTGCAAGGATGAGGCAAGGCACGGAATGGCGTTTTTGGGATTGTTGAAAAGATATTTTTGATTTGGGAGGGAAATTATGCCGGAAGTGGTGACATTCGGGGAAATTATGCTGCGTCTCGCGCCGGAGGGGTATCTGCGTTTTTCACAGGCTGACAAATTCGGCGCCACGTTTGGCGGCGGCGAGGTAACAGAACAGTTACGAAAAACATATAAAAAGCTGGTAAAAGCTATATAAATATGTAAGATAGTAAAAGTCGACAGCCTCCCATGTCCCCAAAGGGCATGGAGCGACACAGACGAAAAATGTGTCCAAAATTCATCGAATTGCTGGGAGTTCCTAAAGCTACGCAAGCTACAACGCAATACCGTGCAGGTATAGACGTGACAGCGGCGAAAGCAAAAAAAATTGCGTAGATAGTGCAAGGTTAAATCCTAAACACCAAGACAAGAATGGATAATCAGCAGCGAAGGCCGAAAGGCAACGTTCAACGA
>WQXD01000049.1 GCA_009785015.1 Oscillospiraceae bacterium
GCGGATGAATGCGCACATAGCGAAGCGTGAGGGGGAGACGGGGCGGCAAAATCCGATGATCACGAACGCGGCCAAGTGGAACGGATTCGGCAGGCCGTTTGCCTCCAGCGACGACGCCTACAATTCCCTCCACATCGGCGACCCCGCCGAGGCCCAGAAATTACAGGCGAAATTGGCGGAAATAGGCGTGGATATAAAATAAAAGCGATAAAACCAAAAAACCCCGGCCGTGCCGGGGTTTTTTTAGCTGGGGTTTTCACTTCCAGTTTTTGATGCGCTCAATGATTTTATCGGCTTCTTCTGTGTTCGATACCCCTCCTACAGAGGCAAACCATACGCCCTCAGGCGTGAGATTTTCGAAAACTTCGTCCAATTCGTTTATGCCGGCATACAGCATAATGCCCTTATGCGCCTTCTGGATTTTTTTATACACGTCGATCCAGCGGCCAAAGCCCTCATTTCCCGCGCCGCACACCCATTGCACCGCGTGCAGCTTTTTTATACCGAGCAGCATGTCGAGGTGCCTGAGCGCGTCGGGGCCGTCCAAGTGATAAATGCACCTGTCCAATTTTTCACATTCCTCAATTAAGCCATCCAAGAAAAATTCCTCGAACATCTTTTGGCTTATCATGCATGAAAAATCGTTTTGCGTCACGTTGTACCTGCCATTCACCACGAGATTTATCCAGCCCGAGGTCAAATCGCCTTCAAGGGTCATCATATTGTAAAAATATTCGTACAGTTTAAAATATTCTTCATATGAGCTTTTCAGTTTCGCCTTGACAAATTCGGGATAATCGTACAAATCCGCGCACAAAACCTCCGGGTCGCGCAGCGCGGCCAGATGGTCCGCCCCCGCGTGAAAATCGGTGAACCCCACCGCGAATTTGTTTTTTGAGTATTTCAACAGCTCCCTGACAAAATCGTCCAGGGCGATAAAATACTCGTTTGAGCGGGTCATCACCGCTTTGGCCGCGTCCTTTTCCCAATCCGCGATATTCGGGTAGGTCCAGGTGGTCTCCGGCCCGAAGTAATAATCGCAGCCGCATATCGCCGAAAATATTTCCGGCCCGAGATTCGGGAAACATGTGGGCATGGCGTCGGCGTAATATTTCGTGCAGCCGATGTGATAATCGGTCCATTTGGCCCTGTGGGCGACGTCCATCCAGCGCTCGCGGTGCGAGGCGTATGTTTTGTCCTCGGGCTTGTCGGCCCTTTGCTCAGGGGTTTCGTTCCAGAAAGTAAAGCACACGGGGGGTCTGTCATACACCTCTCCCGCAAAAAACGCCTCGTACCTTTTCATCGAGAGTTCAAAATTTTCATCCGGGATTGTCTTTGAAAACGGGTTTTTCATAAAGCAAATCTCTCCTTAAAAAATATAATTCAAAAATTTTTCATCGTTTCAGTTTGGTATTCGCCTTGTTCAGCCTCGCAAACGAGCCGTCGCGTTCCATGAGTTCATCGTAGCTGCCTTTTTCGATGATCGCCCCTTTGTCCAAGACGATGATCTGATCAGCGCTTATTATCGTCGAAAGCCTGTGCGCGATGACGATCACCGTCCGGCTCCCGGTCAGATTTTCGATCGCCTGCTGAATCTGCAGCTCCGTTTCCATGTCCACCGAGGAAGTCGCCTCATCCAAGATCAAAACCGGGGTGTTTCTGAGCACCGCCCTCGCGATGGAGAGCCTCTGTTTCTGCCCCCCGGACAGCCGGATCCCCCTCTCGCCGATCAGCGTCTCGTACCCGTCCGGCATCTGCGCGATAAATTCGTCCGCGCAGGCGATTTTGGCCGCTTCCTCTATCTGTTCCTTTGAGGCGTTTTTTACGCTGTAGGCGATATTTTCCGCTATTGTGCCGTTGAAAAGAAACACATCCTGCAAAACCATCGATATATGGGATCTCAAGGACTCCACCGTCAGGTTTCTTATATCCTCGCCGTCTATTTTTATGCTCCCGCCCTGCGGGTCGTAAAACCTCTCAATGAGCGATACGATGGTCGTCTTGCCCACGCCCGTGGGTCCCACCACCGCGATCATCTGGCCGGGGCTCGCGGTAAACGATATATTTTTCAATACGGGTTCATCCGCGTTGTAATGAAACGAGACGTCTTCGAATTCTATTCTGCCCTCGCATTTTTCCATGGTTTTGGCATCGGGACTGTCTGTGATTTCGGATTCGGCGTCCAAAACCTCAAATATGCGCGAGGCCCCCGCGTAGGCGACCTGCACATCCTCGAACAGCCTCGACAAAACCGCGAGCGGCCCGTAAAAAATGCCGAGATACATCAAAAAGCCGATGATATCGGGCACCGTCATGTTTCCGCCCATGGCCAGATACCCCCCCGCTCCGACCACGATAACCGTGCCTAAAGACGTCAAAAACTCTATTCCGGGATGAAACAGGGCATTGGCGTAGTTTGCCTTGACGTTCACGTCGGAGTAATATTTGCAGAGTTTCTGCATCTTTTCGAGCTCGCGGTCCTCCTGGCCGAACGCCTGGATTTCCTTCATTCCGGAGAGGTTGTCCTGTGTTACCGCGTTGAGCTCGCCGAGCACCTCGCGGTCCAATTTGAAAAGCGGAGCCACTTTTTTGGAGAAGAAGGTTCCCGCCCAGATCACAAACGGCACGGGAATAAGCGTGAAAGCGGCCAAAACCGGGTTTATCGTGAAGATCAGAATCGTCACTCCGATTATGACGATCACATTGCCCACGAGGTCGGGCAGGGCATGGGCGATCAGTTCATGCGCCCTGCTGCTGTCGTTGAGCATGTGGCTCATCAGCTGGCCGGTCTGTTTGTCCTGGTAATACCTCATGGACAGGCGCTGGAGTTTTCCGTATATCATAGCCATCAGCTCTCCCACGAAGTTCCAAGCCGCGATATGGCTCACCGCGAGCGCGACCCAGCGGCAGCCCGCCCTCAAAAGATACGCCCCGACCAAAACGGCGGAGTATATAACCAGCAGCTCCGCGTTCAACACGCCGGTCTCGCCGCCGTTTATCAGCGCGCCTGTGAGGTTTCGCACCACCGCCGGGGTGATGAGGTTGAGCAGCGAAGCCCCGATGACCCCAAGTGTCCCGAAGCCGATCGTGCGCCAGTGTTTTTTTGCCATCAGCACAAGCCGTGCAGTAAAATTCATATAGCCTCCAACCCGAAATAATATTTTAAAATACCGGGAATTTCGTCGTTTTCGCATTCACGGGCCTCGATTGCCCCGGTTTTCCAATCGATTGTTTTGAATATATTTCCGTCCAATGTGTACTTGCCTGTTTGGGTGCGCAAAGCCACCATGTTTGTCTTGTTGAAAACCGAATCGGGGCTGTACTGGCAGTAAAAATTCGGCTGGGCGAAATCGATTTCAAGCTGTTTCTCTTCCGAAAAAGAGTACAGCCGTTTCCACTCTCCGTCAACTTTCACATTCAGCACCCAGCCCAGACAATCATCTTTTGAAAACATATAGCCGAGGCCTCTGATTTCGGTTTCCTCCCCTTCGGTGATTTTGAGCGGGCACTCGGGGGTTACGCTGCCCACTCCCACATCCGCGAGATAAAACCCGTTTTCGAGTTCGACGCGGACTACCCTGTGCCTGCGCATCGGGATTTTCGGTTCGTTCAATAAAAACCTCGCGAAATAACTGACAGTTTTAAATCCGAGCTCGCACAAAAGCCGCTCAAACAGCGCGTTTAACTCAAAGCAATAGCCGCCTCTTTTGCGCTTTACTATTTTATCGAACAGATCATCCGGCTCCAAGGATATCGGGATGTTTTTGAGTATGTCCAAGTTTTCATAGGGGACGCTCAAAAAATGCCTGTACTGCAAACCGGCAAGCGTGGCCAAGTCCGGTTTCGGCACGCCCTCGAAGCCGATCCTTTCCAAGTAGCGTTCAACCAAAATGTCAATCGCCCCCCTTTTTTTTGCCCGCCGCGTATTTTTCGCGGATTTCGGCATATTTGGACACCGAGCGTTCTATCACCTTTGACCAGGGCAGATAGATTTTGTCCGCCGCGTTCTTTTTGACAAACTCGTATCTGTCTTTGCAATTAAACGCCTCTGATATGCCCGAGGCCACGCTCTCCGGCGTCTCTTCGGCAAAAAACGCGGTTTGATTCTCCGCGGATTCCTCGAGTATCTCGGAGGCGGAGCTGTTTCTGATTACGAGCGGGGGGCAGCCGCAGGCGGCCGCTTCCCGGATGACAAGCGGAGCGTTGTCATAAGTTGAGGGGAACACAAACAGGCTGGAGCGGGTGTAATACGCCCGCAAAAGCTCCCTGTCGTCCACCCTGCCGACAAAAAACACCTTGTCCTGCAGATTTTTTTCGCGCGCGGCTTTCTTCATATCCTCCAGGTCTATGCCGTCCCCGATAAAAAACATCCTGAAATCAAAGCCGCGGCTGTTTAGTATTTCCAACGCCTCGAAGGTGAGCATCTGGTTCTTGTACCACATCATCCTGCCCACAAACAAAAACACCGGGACATCTTCGACCAGATCATATTTTTGGTTTATCTCCCCCGTCAGTTCAGGGTCCGCTTCGACGCGCAAAAAATCCGTGCCGTTTTGCATGACGGTGAACTCGCCGGAAAATCCGCGGCCGGTTATATGCTCCCCGGTTTTTTTGCTCACTGCCCAGACGTCGTCGGCCGCGTTGATGTTTTTGTATATGTATTTTTCCAAGGCTTTGGCAATCAGGGGGATGCCCACCGCGCTCGCGATGTCATATTCCCATTTCGTGTGCTGGGTATAGACTATGGGCACATCGAATTTTTTTTGCAGTTTCTTCGATATGGTCATGGCGGTAAAGGGGCTGTGCGCGTGGATTATGTCGATTTTCAGCTCTTCGATTTTCTTGATCAGCGAGGGCATGAACGGATAGCCCGCCCTGTATTCCATATTGGGGAGCGGAAGCGAGGAAAAACGAAATACCGGAAAGGGATAAACCGAATAATCCCTGCCGGGCACATGGGGAGTGACCACAATGCACTTGCCATGCCCGCCTGTGGTAAATTCGCGGGCGCATTCGAGCACGCACCTGCCCACCCCGTCGATTATGGGCGGAAACGAATCTGTCATAAAGGCCACATTCACTCTGATATCACCTCTTTATATTAATATTTTTTTCCTAAGATTCAATTATACAGCATCGCAAAATAAATGTCAACGGCAAATTCGTTTTAATCATCAATCATATTTTCCGGTAATATATCATCATAGCCTGCGGCAGTGTGTCAGATGACAAAAGATAACCTTTCGAGAGCTTTTCGCCCGTTGTCACAACCGGCTCGCCGTATTTGAGCTCTTTGATTTCTTTTATCTCATACTGCGCGTTTTCGTCGATAAAAAGCGGCACCGCCAGGGCGCTTTTGTATACGCTGCCCTCTCTGGCGATTGCCAGTATCACGCCGTCGCCGTCATTCGGGCTGTCCAACTGCCACATGAGCCATTCCCGCGGGTCGCGCGAATACGGCAGCAGCGGGATGAAATCCCCGTACAGGCAGCGGCACAGATCCCCTCTCAGCTTAAGCAAATCTTTCATCGGCGCGAAATCTGTTTTGTCATTGCGCATTTCGTAGTCAAAACCAAACCACGGCGCGAAATTCGCGGCGAACATATACTGGTCGACGGGCATATTATCGGCATTGCCCGTAGCGCCGAAATAGGGGATAAGCTGCATGAAAGTCTGGTGGAAGGCCGCCTTTATGAGGTAGTCGTGGTAAACATAGTCCGTTTTATGCACGGGCGCCGAGCGGCGCAGCGTTTCCAGTTCCAATCGTCTTCCCCCCGACGAACAGGTATCTATGATTATGCCCGGGTTTGCGGCGAGTATGCCGTCCCAGTATTTCAAATAGCCCTGGCAGTATTTGTTTTCCAGCACGCCTTCGCGCCCCGCCTCGTCGTTGTGCCGCCAGAAGCGCAGGGCGTTCATATTGAAGTCCTGGCGGTAGACGGCCAATTTATTGTCTCTGATCAATTTATTGACATGGTCCGTGAGCCATTTCACCACTTCGTCAACGGCCAGGTTCAACAGCAGCGAATTGTCTATGTTGCTGGCTTCGTCGGACACGACCACGCTTCCATCCAAAGCCCTCAAGGCCGCAGGCGTGGAAAGCAGCCATTCTTTGCGGTTGTCATACAGGTATGTGCCGGGCGAAACGCGTTCGGGCTCGAACCACGCCATCACGCCGCCTCCGTATTTTGCCAGCCTGCCGGCAAGCGGCGCGAATCCGTTTGGGAAACGCTTCGCATCCACTTCCCACGTGCCCACCGGGCACCAGTTCGGATATTTTTCGGTCCCGAGTTCATACCACATGGCATCAATCCACCAGTAGTCCATATACAGGCCGTTTTCCAAATATTTGTCGATGAAAAACAGCTGATTTTCCTGTGTGGCGAATTTTGCCTCATAGAAGCGCCCATTGGAACCAAATGACACTTTGGGGCCGAGCGGCCCGCCGTTTTGCTGCGGCACATTGCGTTCCCAGCTCCACGCGCGCCACAAGTTCATGGCGCGGTTGTAGTCCGGATCGCAAAAAAACATCAGCGCGACCAAGGGGCTGCGCACTTTTTCGCCCTTTTTGAGGCAGGCGTCGAAATATTGCTGTCTGGAGCGCATATATACGCCTTTTTGCCAGTCTATGTCGATAACGGTCTCCCACTGCCCCTGCCAGCTGACAGCGGCGATGACGCGGGTTTCGGATGAACCTATGCTGTAATAGGGCAATTCGATGTTGGTGGAGCGGCCGCCGCTGTTTTGGAATGTGAAAGGGATATTGTTTCGCAGATAGCGTTCAGACTGGGCGAATCCGTCGGGCGAATAATAGTCGCCCGAAAAACAGGTCAGCACCGTGCTGTGGTTGATTCCGGGGTGGGGCAAAGTCATCTCCGGGGCGATGCTCGCGTCAACTGCGTAAAAATCCGAAATGCGCCGCGTGTCGGCGTCTCGCGCATTTTCGAGCCACACCGTCCATTCAACTTCGGGAAAGCTCAGATTCAACTCGATTTCGCAGCGCACCGTGACGCTCTCAAGCTCCCATGTCAATGTGCGAAGTTCGTATTTGCCGTCGGTGCGCGTATCTTTGCGGGGGAGGCGCGAGCGCAGCGCGGGCCCTATATCCTCGCCGCCGTATTTGAAGGCAAACGGAGGATCAGCGGCCATATTTTCGGCCCAGGCGCGGGCTTTTTCCAGTTCTTCGCCTGTGACCCTGTAATTTGTGTTCATAACACTTATTTTCTCCTTGGAAATTTATTATCGGCACTACTATTGGGCAGTATATCACAAAAACCAGTTGTTGTCAACGGCAATCTTGAGATAACATATTCTAAATTTTCTTGACAATGAAACATATTTATGCTATCATGGATAAAACAAGAAATAATATGGGTAAGATTAAAAAATGATTGTGTTACAGTGCGAAAACATATGTTTTTCGGTGGGGGTCAAAGAAATATTGAAAGACGTCTCGTTTTATGTCGAGGAGGGCGACAAAGCCGGCATTATCGGCGTGAACGGGGCGGGCAAAACCACGCTTTTGCGGATTATAACCGGCGAGCTGCCAAGCGAGAGCGGCGGCGTTTCGATAAAAAAGGACGCCTCCGTGGGCGTTTTGCGGCAGGATCCCGCATTGAGGGAAAACGATACCGTATACGGCTCGGTTATGGGCGTGTTCGGCCATCTCAAAAATCTCGAGGGCAAAATGGCCGACGTCGAAAGCCGTCTCGCCGATTACGACGCGCAGCGCCACGAAGATGAAGACGGAGCGCTCGAATATCTGCAAAAGCTCTTGGATTTGCAGTCGGGCCTGATCGCGAAGTATGAGGACGGGGGCGGATACGAATACGAGGGCAAGGCGAAATCGACCTTAGAAGCGCTCGGATTTCCGCCCGAGACCTGGGAGCAGCGGATACATACCCTGAGCGGCGGCCAAAAAACGCGCGTGGGGCTCATAAAACTGATTCTGACCGAACCCGATCTGCTGCTTTTGGACGAACCCACCAACCATGTGGATATTTCGAATTTGGAATGGCTCGAGAACTATTTGAAAAACTACAAAAAAACCGTGGTCATAATCTCCCACGACCGGTATTTTTTGGACAATGTGACAAACAAAACGATAGAATTGGAAAATACAAAAGCGGATTCGTACAAGGGCAACTATACCGCGTTTTTAAACAAAAAGGCCGAGGACAGGGAACTCAGGCAGCGCAGGTACGAACTCCAGCAGAGGGAAATCGAGCGCATAGAGGCGATGATCGAGCGGCTGAAGAACTGGGGCCGCGAAAAATTGGTGAGGCAGGCTTTCAGCAAACAAAAAATGTTGGACAAGATGGAAAAAGCCGAGCGCCCCGAAAAGCTCCCGGACAAGATAAAATTGGCCTTCGGCGACAAAAAGCGCGACAAGGCCGCGGAGTCGGGCGACGACGTGCTGTCGGTTACGGAGCTCGCGAAATCGTTTTTGCCGAAGAAACTCTTCGAAAACCTTTCGTTTGAAATCAAAAAGCGCGACAATGCCTTTATAATCGGCTCAAACGGTTCGGGGAAGTCCACCCTGCTCAAAATACTCACAGACAAACAGAGCGCGGACTCCGGCAGGTTTTATTTCGGGTATAATACCAAAATCGGGTATTACGACCAGGAAAATCAGGATTTGAACGATGAAAACACGGTCTTGGACGAGCTCTGGGACGACTACGAAAGCATGACGCAATTGGAAGTCCGCAATATACTCGCCGCGTTTTTGTTTCGAAACGACGACATAGAAAAAAAGGTGCGCGTGCTCAGCGGCGGGGAGAAGGCGAGGCTCACCATCGCCAAGCTGATACTCAAAAAATCGAACGTGCTCATTTTGGACGAACCCACGAACCATCTCGACATAAATTCGCGCGAGGCCTTAGAGGCGGCGCTGCAGAACTTCCGGGGCACGATCATCGCCGTATCGCACGACAGGTATTTCATAAAAAAGCTCGCCACCCGGATAATCGAGCTGAACCCCGGATATCCGGGCGGCTATATAGACTACAGGGACGGCTACGAGGAATTTTTGGATTACAAAAGGCAGTATCTGACCGATGCGGATCCAAATCAAAAAAATTACGCCGCCGACCCCGAAAAAGAACAGAGAATCATCGAGCACGAGAGACAAAAACAGATAAAAAAGCGGCAGGACCAATTGGAAAAAGAAAAGAAAACGACCGAATTTGAGATAAAAATGGCGGAGAAAAGGATCGCCGAGCTCGACTATATGATAAAAGACGACGAAGTAGTGGCCGATTACGCGAAATTAAACGAGATCTACGAGGAAAAAAACATTTTGGAGGAAAAACTCGAGGTGCTGTATGAAAAATATTACGATTACGAAACAGCGCAGCAATGACAATTTATTGACAAAAATTTTGCAAAAAATATTTTTATTTTTATGTACCGCTTGACAAGCCCAGATAAATATGCTACAATAAGACCAGAAATAGATTGAGAGGGTGCGCAAAACCCTCTCGCATACACAGACGGCACGACCGAACTCGATTAACTAAATGTCAAACGAAAGAATAGACCAAACCTTAGCTCGGGCGGTCTATTTTTTCTTGATGTTCTTTATCGTCACGTAAATTGATATTACGGTAACTATTATCGAAACAACGGTCAAAATACCCATTGGCATTCCACCTTTCAGAGTTCAGCCTTTTGTCCACCGCCCCGTGTACTATTACCATTATACACGAACCTACATCGGAAATCAAGGGGGTTTCATAATTTTTCCTGTAAGGATATTGCGTCAAAAAGGCCCTCTTTTGAAAGAGGGTGGCACGCGAGAACCCACAAAAGCACGGTAGAACCGCGTAAAATCCGCGTGACGGGTGTTTGCGGGGACAAAGCGACATCAGATTTGGCAAAACACCACCGCCCGCGGGGCGGAGCCTCTTTACTAAAGAGGCCGGGGGAATTATTCCGGCGTTGCTCGCTGTGAAATGGTCAACGCGAAAAAAATTTTCAAAATTACTTTCAAACAAAAAGAATTAGTTTTCGGCTAATTCTTTTGCTTTTTATTTAAGACATTTCACCCTCCCAAAAGCGGCTGGTCGTACTCGAACAGCACATTGTTGATTTCGAACACGTCGTACCGCTTTCGCATGATGAAATATTCGATGATCACGTCAAACACCACGCTGTGCGACAGCGCGAAACCCGCCCGCGCGAGCAGGTCGCGGGTTTCGTCGAGGGAAAGCTCCAAGGCGACCGCGAGCGCGACGGCGGTTTTTTTGCTGGGCATATAGCCTTTGCCGGTGCGTATTTTTGAAAACAGCTTGCGGTCCAAATTCGCGCGTTTATACACTTCCACGTCGGATTTGCCCTTTTTGTCGATCAGCCCGAGCAGCGCCGCGGAAAAAGGCTCATCAAGCCGGACTTCAAATTTTTCGGGCGCCGCGGCTGCAGGATGCGCCCTGACGGGCATATCGGGCATTTGTTTGGCGGGCGGCGCCTTTTCTTCCGCTTTTTGCCGGGACGGCGGCCGGAGTTCGAACAGCAGCGTTTCTTCGGCGGCTGTGAGGGGAATTTCCGCAGTGTCTCCAAAGAGGTTCCGGCTCAGGTTGCTCATTTCCGATTTTTCGATGTAATGCTCGCTGATAAACGCCCTGACTTCGTCGAGCAGCTCTTTTGTCGGTACGGCTTTCGCTTTCATGTTTGCTTAATACTCCAAAACGACTGCTTTATGGCAGTCGATTTTATCGACTTTGAAGCTTATTTTCCCGCCGTCCTGCGTAAATTTTATCTCTTCGTTTGTCTTGCCGTCGTAGGCTTTCTTGATTTTTTCCGGGACTTTGAGGTTTACCGCGATATCGTACAGCGGAATCAAATCTTCGATGACCTCGATTCCCTCGCCCCTTTTTACCGGCGAGGCGTACAGCAGGTGGTTTATGTATCTGCTTTTTTGGGGTTGTTTCATCAGCGTCGCGACGCCGCCGGAGGGCATGTCAGAGCTAAAGCTCTTTTCGTCGCCCAGAAGCGCGTCGATCGCGTATTTTACGATTTCCTTGCATATCAGGCTGCCTTTGACGGCGTAATCCTCGAAAACCGCCCACGCGATATATATCCCGTGTTTCCCCCGGGTCATGCCGGGAGCCGCGTTCTGCAGCATTTGCGGCGTATGCTGATGGGAGGAAAAACTGAATATGTCGCGGTTGAAATAGGGATCCCTGCGCCGGCCCAAAACTTCGCCGCCGGCTTCTTTGACGTCAAACGGTTCGCCGTACATCACATAATCCGTCTGCCCCAGATCGCCCGGCTTGAATTCCGGCCTGAAATAACAGGGCTGGTATTTGTTTTTGCCCGAAAATTCCGCCCCGAAATCGAATAAAAACCCGTCCTCTTTTTCCCCGGCGCCGAGCCCCGATATCCCCGAGGCCAAAATTTTTCCGCCATTTGCGGTAAATTTGTCCAACTTCGCCTTTAAACCGCCGTCCAAGCGGACCCGGTCCGGCAGTATGACCAGCTTATACTTTCCGATATCGCTGTCCGCATCGACCACATCGTACAGATATTTCCCCTCGAGCATCATCCTCGAGGCCCCGACAAATGATTTCTTGCAGCCGGCGCCAAATGGCTCAGTGTAATAATCGTCGCCGAACACCGCGATGTCGGCCGCGCTCTCCACGTCGTCGCAGTACTGTTCCACAGCTTCGACTTCGGCGTAGGCCGCCCCGATCAGCTCGTATGTGGCCTTGTCCAAAAAGCCTTCGGGGTGCATCTGGTCGCCGATGGAGCATTTCGCGCCGTTTGCTATGCTGAGAGCGACTTCGTATTTTAAGGCGTTTGGATGTTTGAAGCCTCCGAATTCGCCCCATGTGGTGTGGAATTTGCCGGTCATGCCCAAAAATTCGAGCCCGAGCCCGTGGACATACCTCGCCGACATCGGAAAATGGTCGTACCCCCAGCCGCCCGTGGGCAGCGATTCGATTTCGAGATGCGTGTTTGCCAGCGCCAGGTCTCGCCGCCCGCACGGGATGTGCCCGCCGTTGTGAAATATCCTCAGATTCGGGTCGATGCCGTGCACCGCCTTTTCTATTTCCGTGTAATATTTTTTGTAGGTGCGCTCCCCGAGTTCTTTGACTGCGGCGGAGTCGCGGGGATCCTTTGCCTCGGAGCGCAGTATTTTCACGCAGTTCTGGCAGTAACAGATGCGCGGGGAGACGATATCCAAGAAATATCCTTCGATGTTTTTGAATTTTTTGGTGATTTCCACGACCTGCTCGATCAAAAGTTCAAAATACGGGGAGTTGAAACAGAACAGATGATAGCCCGCGTTCATAAACCCCCCATTCCAGCCCACGCTCTCGTCCTTGTTTCTAAGCAGCCATTCGGGATGCTCCCTGGCGATTTTCTCGTCGAGCCCGGCGGAGATGTACACCGGGGTCTGCACCCCGATCTCATGGCAGGCGTCCAGCATTTCCTGCAGTAAGTCGAAATCCAAACCGGGGTGCTTTTGGTTTTTTTCGGTTTCGTGATACGCCCAGCCGTGGTGACATTTCGCGAAAACCGTGACGGAATTCACATGGCCGGTTTTCAGGTTCTCCTGAAACTCTTTTTTATCGAATTTAGATCCGATGCCCCCTATTAGCTCCGACGTGTGAAAATCCAAATGTACCTGCCGAAACGGCAATTTTCCCATAATTCAACCCTCCGTAAATTTTTGATTTTTTTCGCTTTTATAGATATTATATCCGTTCCCATCCGATAAGTCAAGAACTATTTTTTTCGCGGCCCAAAACAAATCGTTAACAAAAAAGAAACAAATAAATGATATAATCCTCAAAAAAAGGAAAGAGGCGAAAAATGCAAAACACACAGGATATGCCGCGCGAAAAACTGAATAAAAAAGGCGCCGAAGCCTTGACCGACGCGGAGCTGCTCCAGGCGCTGATAGGGAGCGGAGGCAAGGGAAACGACTACAGGCAAATCGCCAAAAATCTGCTTGAGGCCATCGATAAAACCGGAATCGAAAAGCTCACAATCGACGACGTCAAGGCTATAAAAGGCATCGGCGAGGCCAAAGCCACGGTCGTATTCGCCGCATTTGAATTCTGGCGCAGAAAATTCACCAAACAGTCCCGCCCGACAATCGACACCGCCGAAAAGGCCGCGGCGCAATTCGATTTCATCAGGGACAAAAAGCAGGAATGCCTCGCCATGATCACCTTGGACGGGGCAAGGCGGCTGATAAAAAAACACACGGTGACCGTAGGCTTGCTCACCTCCTCGCCGGTCCATCCCAGAGAGGTGTTCGCCCTTGCCGTGGAGGACAGGGCGGCCTCGATAATCATCGCGCACAACCACCCGAGCGGCTCGCTGGAGCTCAGCGCCCAAGATTTGGAAGTCTCCAAACGCATAAAGGAAGCCGGAGAACTCATGGGGATCCGGCTCGACGACCACATCGTCGTGGCGGGAGAGGATTTTGTGAGCGCGCTTTAAAAACGAAAAAACAATAGACCTCTTGCATAACTGTCATTGCGAGGCGACTTGTCGCCGTGGCAATCCAGATAAAAACGATATTCCGACGTACTGGATTGTTTCGCTGCGCTCGCAATGACGGCAATATAGAGGTTATGCATGAAATCTAATGAAAAATTCATTTTTGTCGGGGGATGTAAATATAGAACGCGGTGCCTTTGCCTTTTTCGCTTTGCACCGATATGCGCCCCCCGCACAGATCGACGATTCTCTTCACCAAAGGCAGCCCCAGGCCGTTTCCGCTGTCGCTGCGGGCGGGGTCGCCCTGATAAAATTTTTCGAATATGTGCTTTAGCGTGTTTTCATCCATGCCTTCGCCCGCGTCGGTTATTTTTACTTCCGTCATGCTCTCGATCTCGCCTGCGGCGTTGATTTTGTTCGATTCGCGGCAGCTTACGCTTATTTCGCCGTTTTCGCGGCTGTATTTCACCGCGTTGTCGAGCAGATTCAGCCAGACATGAGAGATCATCTCCTCATTTCCGTGAAAGACCGCGGGGGTCAGCTCGACGTTGAAGGAGATGTTCTTTTTGGTCCACTGCCGCTCGAGAAGCAGTATGCAGTTTCTTATCTGCTCGTCGAGCGAATAGTCTTTTTTGTCGGTTATTATCTGCTGGTTTTCGAATTTCGTCAAAAGCAGCACCTTCGACGACATGGCGGCCATCCTCTCGCATTCTTTTATTATGATTCCGATATATTCCAGGCGCTCTTCGGCGGACAGGTTTTCCCCCTTGAGCTGTTTGGCGAAACCTTTTATCGAGACGATCGGCGTCTTGAATTCGTGCGAAAAGTTGTTTATGAAATCGTTCCGGAAAATTTCTATCCCGCCCAGCTCCTCCGCCATCGTATTGAAACTTTCGAGGAGCTCGCCGATGACCCCGATATTCGAGGTTTTCGGCAATTTTACGTTGAAATTCCCTTTGGCTATTATCTTTGTGGCTTTTATGAGGCCGTTGAGCGGCTTTAAAAATATCCTGCTGGCGAAATAGGCGATCAGCGTCCCCAAAATCACGCTCACCATAAAATTCACCTGCTGCAAAAATATCATGGAATGCCTCACCGTGACTAACATATCCAAGCTGTCGAGGGTGAATATGCAGGCCCCCGCGATAAAATTCGCCGCAACCATAATCGAGAACACGAAAATCACGGCGACTATATTCAGCGAAGCGTATTTGTGAAACTCCTCGATCTCCCGGCGGCCCTTTTTTTTGCTTAAATTTTTCAACTCTTTAAATTCTTTCATGATTCCGCGCTTTTGACCGCTTTGTACCCCAATCCGCGTATAGTCATGATTTCGAAGTCGCGGTTGTCCTTGAAGCGGTCCCTGATGCGGTTTATGTGCACGTCGACAGTCCTCTCGTCGGTGTCGCTGTCCATGTCCCATATCTCGTCCATGAGCTGGCGGCGGGTAAAAATTTTGTTCTGATACGAAAGCAGCTTATACAAAAGCATAAATTCCTTATTGGGGAGTTCATGCGGGACGCCCCCCGCATTTACCGTCAGGGAATCGTAGTCGAGCGTGGTTTCGCCCACTGTGATCCTGTGCTCGTTGACTATGCGCGAGCGCCGCAGCAGCGCGGATATCCGCAAAATCAGCTCTTCCTCGTCGAACGGCTTCACCATATAGTCGTCCGTGCCGATGATAAACCCCTTTTTTTTGTCCTGCGGGGTCTCTTTCGCAGTCACCATCAGAATCGGGATATGGCAGCTGTTTTCCCTCAGAATCTCGGTAAACAGATATCCGTCCATTTTGGGCATCATTATATCGAGAACTATCAGGTCCACGTGCTTTTTGTCCAAGAGCTCGAGCGCGCCCTCGCCGTTTTCCGCCAATATGACGTCATACCCGTTCTGGGAAAGAATGGCGTTTAAAAGCTTTCTGGTATTCGGGTCGTCTTCGACCACCATGACGTTGAACATAGGTCAGATCTCCCGCTCTTTTTCCAATTTTTTGTTTCTGAAATACAGGCACGCGTCAATTGACACCATGACCGTGTTTATGAAGTAAAAGACGGTCACATAGTCCGCTCCGTTTATAAACTTATTCGCAATGCCGCATAAATACCCTATTATCACCGCGAACAAAAAAATTACGCTTTTACTCCCGACCACTCTCGTTGTATATGACTTATATATCGACGCCGGCCATGAAACGCCGAAAAATATGAGCATCCCAAGCTCAAAGATTTTATTCATTTTTTGTTTTTGCTCACTTTCTCAAATCCCTGGCGTAACAGGCGACATGGCTCTCCCCTTTATAGTCCACGCGCACCATGGTGACTTCGGCGGGAATGGGTTCTTTGTCCTTGGTCTGGTGCGTATAATCAAAGCGGTGATATCCGGTTTCAAACGCTTTTTTGATATTTTCCCGGTACTTGGCCGCAGACGGGCTCCCATCCGGCTGAAATTCCGGCGAAAGCTCGCAAAAATGGTCCAAATATTCCTGTTTGTTCGGTAATTTATGGATTTTGACCGATTCTTCGCTGCAATCGACAAGGTTGTAATTTTTGTCCCAGAGGCTCGTCGCCAAGGGAACCGCGTTGAACATCACCTGCGCGCGCGCCTCTTCTTCATGCATCTTTTTTACAAGCGAAAGCCGTTCATGGGCCATTTGGACCTCGCTGCTTTCTATTTTCAAGTCCCCGTCCGATTTTTTCACGGGGTCGACATCCTGCTTTTCAAAAGAAGTCCGGTACGCGTCGATTTCTTTTTCCGCCTCTTTGAAAGCTTCGAGTACGACGGGCTTGAAATGCGTGGGCATCACCCTCCCGTCTCCCACCGTGATTATATCCACGGCCTGCTCGCGGCTGAACGCTTTTTTGTACGGACGCTCGCTTGTGAGCGCGTCGTACACATCCGCCAAGGAACAGATACTGGATGAAATGGGGATTTGGTCGCCTTCGGCTCCGTTCGGATATCCGGTGCCGTCGTGTTTTTCGTGGTGATAGGCGGTGATTTCAAAGGCGTAATGCAGGGTGTTTTGATACCCGCGCATAAATTTTTCCGTTTCTTTCAACACCTCGGCGCCGAGGGTCGTGTGCGCTTTCATGACCTCAAACTCTTCTTTTGAGAATTTGCCGGGCTTCAAAAGTATGGCGTCGGGTATGTAGATTTTGCCCACGTCGTGGAGAGGGGCCATCGAAGTTATATAATAGACTTCCTCTTTGGACAAAAGCTCGGGATGATTTTTATGGATTCTATTGGCTATTATCTTTGTGTAGTTCTGCATGCGCTTGATATGGTCGCCGGTTTCCTGGTCGCGCCCTTCCGCGAGAAGCGACATGGCCATGATGATCGCTTCGCGGGAAGCGGAAATCTCATTTGTCCTTTCCTCGACGATGCTTTCGAGATCGTCGCGGTACATCTTGTTTTCGATATGGTTTTTGCATTTGATTCCGACGATTTTGCTGTCGTAGGGTTTTCTGATATAATCGACGGCGCCGAGATTGAGCCCTTTCGCCTCGCTGAAAGAGTCGGTTTCAGATGTTATGAAAATAACCGGGAGATTGCGGAAACGCTGATCTTTTTTGATATTTTCAAGCACTTCGAACCCGTCCATCACAGGCATCACCAAGTCCAAAAAAACCAGATCGACTGCGGTTTTGTCAAGCACTTCCAAAGCTTCCTGGCCGTTAAAGGCGGTACATACGTTATATGTGCCCTCGAGCATACTGCCGAGTATCTCGATATTGATCTCCTGATCGTCGACAATCAATACGGTGTTTTTTTTCATCAAAATAATAAATCAACCTTCTTTCCCAGCGGCCGCCGGACCGGCGGCGCCCTATAACGATTGTAACATACGTCCTTTATCACATTATATCACTGAAATCACACATTGTCAAGAGCCAAAAGAAATAAATGGAAAAAAATCCACTTGACAAAAAAATATATTTGGGTTACACTGTATTATATAAAAAAGCATATGAGAGGAATTATAAAACAATGGAATTACTGCCTGTAAATCTGGAACAGTTCTGGCGCGACAATGCGCTCGCGCACGAAGAAAATTGTTTTTCGCCGAAGGCGCCGCAAGTCGCTTTTGGCATCGGAATGAGCGACGAATGCGTATTCGCAGAGCTCGGCGAGCCGGGGGCTCCGTGGGGCCATACCCCCATAGAGCGCAGAATTGAATTAA
>WQXD01000050.1 GCA_009785015.1 Oscillospiraceae bacterium
ATGATTTGCCTATCACGCGCTTGTATTCGGGGTAGCTGTTCCAGTTCGCGGCGAACAGAACATAGCGGTGAAATAACGACGTTTTTTGCGCCGTCCAAAGCATGAAGCTGTCCGTGCCCGAAATGATTATTTTGATACGGTAACGCGGGACAAACATATCAGCCCACTCCGCAGATTCGTTTACGAACCCGCTCAAATACGAGGCCTCGTCCATAAAAAAATGGGAAATACCATCTTTTGTGAGCTTTATGAGTTCATTATTTACATCGCCCATTCCGGTTTTTTCGTAGTTGAACCGTGCATACGCCACTTTATGCTCTTGTCTTATCAATTCCTCGGCAGCTTGCAGCATACCGACGATTTTTCCGGTTGAACGCAATCCGTACACAATCCCAAGTTTCGCCGTGTAGTTTCCGTCCAGACAAAAATCAATCAGCGGCTCGACGAAATCGCGCCGTTTGAACCTGTCCGACGACACGCCCGTTTGCGCTTCTATAAAATTCAATAGTTCGTTTCCTGTTATAAAATGATTTATTTCGTTTGCTTCCATAGCGAATACACCTCCTTATGTCATTTTTGAACAAATCGAAATATCTTTTGTATATAATTATATCCGATAATTCCAATTAAGTCAACATTTTAAAGTAACAAGGCCCGACAAATTGCGGTTATATCCGCAATTTGCAAGGCTTTGTTTCATTAAATTTTAATTTTATCAATAAAAACTTGCCTGTCGTTTATGTTTATTTTGCGTTTTTTCTTTTCATAGGAACACTTGCATATTTATCTCCGTTGAAATAAAAATATTCTGCTTCTTCATTCCCTGCCTGTTTACACCCGTTAAATTCGTAACCATATTTATCGCTCTCGAAAATAGTGCGTATCAGCGTAAACAACGGCCACATAGAATCGTGCGGAGTATCTAATCCGGTCAGTTTTTTAGTCAAAGCCCATGCTGCGTCCGTTGCTTTTACTTTGATAAGCAACGTAGGTTCGGCTTCTATGACATGAACTTCCTCCGCTTGATTGAGATTGCTTGTTTCCTGTCCGTGAAGCATTGCATAGGGTCTTTGCGCCGTTGTGTGGTCAAGGGCGTAATCAATGCTGAGGCATATCATACAATCCGGCGTAATACTGTCGATGATTTTGCTTTTGTTGTCCTGAAACCATTTCCAGCTTGCGCTTACGTCCGGTTCCGACTCAAGGTCGGGAGCGACAAAATACGAACCTGCATACATTGTTTTCGCTTTTTCGATGATTTCAAAGTCAACGCCCTCAATCGTTATTGTTTCAATAATTTTTTCGTTTGTCATAAATCCTCCTGAGTATTTTTTATTTGTTCAGGCGCCTGATTTTATATTTATTTTCGGTTACGTAATCCTTGATTATATCATATCATAATTCAAAGCCTAAATCTGTTAATTATTTCCCGATTTTAGGGCAAATTTGTTAATAATCTGTAAAAGCGAATTAAAACGAAAAATCCTTGCTTGAAAATAATCATTAACTTTCGGCACTTCGCTTATTTTCACGTAAAACGCCCCCAATCGTAATTTTTATTGTATATATTATATCCTTTTGCCATTTTTTTCAAGTATTTAAACTCATATATTTTTAAAAACCTTACGCATTTCTTCTTTGAACGCCGGACGACGATTATTCTCTTTCATGAGCGATTGAATATAATCGTCGGACTTGCCCAGCACTTCGCATACATCTTCTTCAATACCCGCGTAATACGCCGCTTTCGTATAACTTTTACGCTGCGCGCCGTCGATATGAAACTGTATCATTTTCCGCAGCATATCGACCGCCGAAGACAAATAACGCTCTTGATTTGCCGAATCCTTTTCAAACAAAAACATATCCGAAATGCCTTCGTTATTTTCGCATTTTATCTTTGCCATAAATTCACTTAGATTTTTTAAGCCGTAATCTATACCTGCTCCCGATATTTCATCAGTATTCTTTTTTGCGCCAATTCCCGAATTACCCAGGGAGGCAAATATAAGCGACGTCGCCGTGTATTTTATATATTCATAACTGTCATCCGAACCATATGCGCCCCATTGTACATTTTTCAAATCCTGCGGCGCGATTTGTATAAGTTTATCCCGCCTGCCTTCGAATGATAATATCTTTCTCAGCAGCAATTTATTGTCTCTGCCGGAGTAGGCGTCGCTTTTTTGATTTTCAAGCCACTTCTCTGTTTTATCGACGAAATTAGTTATATTCATGATTTTTTTAGCCAGAAAACGCGCCCGCTTGTACAACAAAAACCATTTGTAAGACTTAAACATTTCCAAAGCCGCAGTGTATGAATCCTCTGTCTGTCCGCTCTGTTCATAAGAATCAACTAAAATTGTTTTTAATTTATAAGACACGCTGTTATGGTCATGTCTTTGATAATAATTTGCATTTGTGCCTGTTGTACCGACGAGTGTTATATATTTCAACACAGTATCGACGGCTTTGTCCCATTGTTTGATATCATAATATCCCTGCGCGAGATATAAGCTGTAATTCGGGTCGTATTCGACTAATTTTGACGATACCGCCACTCCGTTAAACTCCGCGCCCTTATCCTCATGGATTTTTTTGACGAGCAGATATATTTGTTCGCTTTTCGCAAACCCCAAACACCTGGCGTTATTTTCGAGAGCTTTCAAAGAAACGGAAAAATTTGTTATATAAATAGACATGTCGGCAGCAAAGTATCTGCGAAAATCAAGCCATGTTTCAAATATTTTTTCATACGCCGATATTGAATTTTTGTGATATTTCAAAGCCGACTCAAAGAACGCTTCCAATGTATCGCTTACGTCTATTTTTATATATTCCAACGGTTGCCCCGTTCCTAAAATTTCATAATCATCGCTCGCCTTGTTTATACATTCGAAAAGATTATCCAAAGCCAAATAAGCCATTTTAAAATCGCCGTTTCTGGCGTGAACAACCGAAAGCCGGAAATATTTCGCGAACTCTTTCGCCCAGTCGCTGTCTTCGAATTCGCTTTCATCATAGCTGTCGCTGTAATCGTCATAATACGCTTCCACATAATATTCTCCGTCAAGGCAAGCCTCGCAAAAGTCGTTTACTTCGCTTAAAAAATCGTCGCTTTCAAGTTTGCCCAACTCTGACAAAACAACTTTGGCGTTTATATATTTCGCCGTAAAATCCATCCGTTTTTCGTCGTCTAATTTATATAAAAGCATCAGGACCAACTCGGATAAATATTCTTTTTCTTTTTGCAGAAGTAAATTTTTTAATTCTGTTTTATTCATGGTTATATTGCCCCCTTTGTATGTTGTATTTTAGCAGTATATCACATTTCGTCAAAAACTGCAAGATTGAAGTGAATGAAAAAAATAATTTCGCTCTGCGAAAATTTTTATTGCATTTATGCAGGCGTTGTGCTATAATGAAAAAAAATTCAAATACAGGAGGAAAAGAAAATGAATACAAAACGATTTTTGAGCCTTGCGCTCACACTGGCGCTGGTATTCGGCCTGCTTGTGGCGATGCCGCTGACGGTAAACTCGGATTGGGCCGGGGCTTATTCATCTCAAATCGACAGTTTCAATGTTTTCCAAAAAGTCAATACATACATACCCGGGCAGTTCACCGACGTGGATGAGGATATGTGGTACGACGAAGCCGTAGCCACAGTCTATGAGTACGGCTTAATGGCGGGCAAAGGCGGCGATGAATTTGACCCGGCAGGAAATATCACCGTTGCCGAGGCCATCACCATTGCGGCGCGGGTACACAATATTTATAACGGCGGCAGCGGCGAATTCGAGCAGAGTGAACCGTGGCATCAGGCGTATGTGGATTATGCCGTGGCAAACGGTACCATCTCCGTCAATGATTTCACGAACTACAACAGGGCGGCGACCCGCGCGGAAATGGCGTATATCTTCGCGCGCACGTCGGTTCCGATTTTGCTCATGTATGTTGATGCGGGCAATCCGCCGCCGAACACCGTCAATTCCCTGCCTGATGTGGACAGCAATACGCTGCACTACGGCTATATACGCATGCTTTACGAGGCGGGCATTTTGACAGGCAGCGACGAATATGGCACATTTTATCCCGACAGCAACATTATACGCGCGGAGACCGCGGCAATTATCAGCCGCGTGATACTTTTGTCCGCGAGGCTGAGCGGTAAGACATTTGGGGATTAGAAAAAATACAAACTGCATATAACCGGAAACGACGCTTTTTTTTGAGCGCCGTTTCCGGTTTGAATTTTTCTATATTTATAATTTTTTTCCGTCATGCCGATACACTTCAATTCCCATATAGCGCCCCATCGCTTCTTCCAGTATATCGGCCACATGGCCGCGCACAAAGCAGACATGATGCTCAAAGCCGTTGTCGCATATATATTTCAAAAGTTCCTGAAGTTTCGGGACGCGGCAAAAGGCGGTGCCGCCTTTTGTGGGTACTTTTTCCGCCCCGAATTCACCCTCACCCACATACATTTTCATTATTCCGCGCGTATCGTCTGTGGTGACGCGCACAAAAGTCATCGGCCCCGCCGCCGCCTGCGCTTTACACGCGCCAAAAGTGCGCTCTTGCCCAAGTACGCTGCCCAGCACATCCAAGCAGCCTATTTCCAAATCCGGGCTCTCAAAAAAACTCTTGGGGAAATTGGAACAGTGGAGCGCCACGCAGCAATCCCTTTCGTTTTGCACATTGTTGTTCCAGTCCATAAGCGCCGGGGCGGAATAAGCGGCCAACTGCGCCGCCAGCATGCTCACCGCGCCCGTTACGTCGCTTTCACAGGCGCTGGGCCTGCCTTTTTCTCCCATCATGCTCATACCCAGACAAGCCGCGCAGCCATAATTTTTTTCCAAACTGTCCCAGCATTGCACAGTACTGGCCCGGCAGTCCAGTTCGTCCACGAATTTTTCCATAGTTATGCACAATTTGGCTTGAAGATTGATTTTTTGCGGCGAAATATGATTTGGGATATGCCCATATTCGCGTATCTCCTTTTCTTTGGCCTCTATCGCGGCGCTGTCGTCATATTTTTTCGCGGCTTCCATAACTTCGCTTAAATCCACGGTCTGTACGCTGATCCCGTATTTTTGTAAAATTTTTTCCGAAAACCGGACGGTGTTGAATGCCGCCGGACGCGCGCCCAGCATGGCGATACGGCTGTTTTTCAATCCTCTCGCCACATTGCACACGGCGGCGAAGCGTTTCACGTCCTCCTCGAATTCGGCGCCGTCCAACGCGCAGGTATGCGACGACGTCAGGGTAAAGGGAATTTTACGCTGGCGGAGATTGTTGCATAAGGAAATTTTTCCGCAAAACGCGTCGCGGCGGTTCGCCATATCCAATTTATCAAAATCGTCGCCGCAGGCTTGAATCAGAACCGGCACATTTAGCCCCGCGCGGTCGATCGTTTCGGCTACGCCCAATTCTTCCCCGAAGTTGGGAAGGACCACGATTATGCCCGTGATATCGTCCTGATGGTTTTTGAACAATTTCGCGGTGGTTTTGGCTTCGTCGAGCGATAAAACGGCTCCGAGATCCGTATCGGTTTCGCTGACTATGATATAGTCATGACCCAATTTATTCAGCAGCCTGACTATTTCTTCTCTGGCGGTTTTGACTAAATGAGACGGAAAAAAGCTTCGCGTGGTTACGATAATTCCGAATGTTTGGCGATTTTTCATTTATATTTTCCTCCTTAGTATTTCAACGATTCGCGTACCTCGAAAGATATCGGATACTACCTGTATTGTACCACAAAACGCTCCCATTTGTCCAGGGGTTTCGAAACTTTTTTCTAAATTCGAAAATCAAAAAATGGAGAAATTTAAAATGTTATCAAAAAATTTAATCGAATTTGCGGCAAAAAATTATGGTTTTGACATTGACGATTTTAAAGTTGAATATGTCGCTAAATGGGGCAATCCGCCAAAAGAAATTTATACATTTGTTAAAGACTGCAAAAAGTATATAATCCGGTTCGATAAAGTTTCCAATCCTGATGAATATATTCGCAAAACGGGAGTCGGTATAGGTTTTATGTCATATTTGTTTGAAAATAATGTGAGCGTTGCAATGCCGTTGAGAGCAAATAACGGCGAGCTTATTATTTCAACGCGGGAAAATGGCGAAAATTATATTATCATTTCTATTGAAATGGTAAGCGGTTGTCATTGGGATAAAAACGACCCGGATAAATGGAATGAAAAAATATTTTTCAATTGGGGTAGAACGATGGGCAATATGCACCGTTTGACAAAAGACTATCAGCCCGCTGACGCATACGGTTTCCAAACAAACATATTTGAATGTTTAAAAACATATCCCGTTGTATATAAAGCCGCGCAAGAATTAGTCGATGAAATTACGGCTCTGCCGAAAGATAAAGATTCATTCGGGCTGATTCACGGAGATATGCACCCTGATAATTTTTATATAGACGGCGACAAAATCAACGTGTTTGATTTTGGCGATAGCCAGTACGGTTGGTTTGTTTTAGACATCGGCATCGCGCTTTTTCATGCTTTGTGGTGGGGACGGAAAGATAATGCCGGAAATAGCTTTACAAACGCAATTATCGAAAATTTTATGAAAGGCTATTTGTCATCTAACCGTTTAAGCGTCTTTTGGATTTCAAAAATACCCATGTTTATGAAGTATCGTCAAATAAGCGCGTTTATTCCGTGGTTTTTCAATCCCGAAGATACGGACAATCCTCATCAAAAAGAATGGAAATACAATATAGAAAACGATATTTTATTTGACGGCGTTGATTTAAAATCTCGTTCTGTTTTCATATACCCTCACGAACCCGTTGATTTATAGCGACGCAGTCCTACACGAAAAAAAATATAGCTCGGTATCAAAAACAACAACCCACATAGCGGGATAAATATATAAAACGCGCTTCGTTCTCTGTCTAACAAATACAATAGTGGGTAATATTGAAAAAGCGCCAACGGGATTATAAATGTGAGAAACATCAAAATGCCTTTTCCGTATACCGAAAATGGATAGCGGCCAAACTCGCGCCCGCCGTCGGTAAACACGTTCATAAATTCCAATCCCTCGATGGTAAAGAACGAAAACGCCGCATAGATAAGAAACAACCCGAAAAATATCAAACTCCCGCACAGAACCATCAGGCAAAGCGTTAAAATTTTATCCCAAGTCCATGTAACGCCGCTGTTCGGAATTGCATAACAGAATACAAGAACAGCTTGAAACAATCTGCCGAGCCGCGTAAAATCCATTTTTGACGCGAGGACTTGGAATATGATGTTTCTCGGTCTGACGAGAACGCGGTCAAATTCACCGTTGCCAATCATACGCGGGAATAAATCGAAACCGCGCCCGAGCATTTCCGCCATCGAAAAAGCCATCAGCACCACGGCGAAACACAAAAGAGCCTGTTCAAAGGCATAATCCTCAACGATGTTAAACCGCGAAAACATAAAATACACGCCGAGAAACGCCGTGAACGACACAAGGAATTGTCCGAGCGCGGTCAAGAAAAAGGATGCCTTATACTGCATTTGGCTTTTTAAGTGCATGGCAAAAAACTTCATATAAAGCCGCATAAATTATCCTCCCTGCACAATGACTTTTTGGAGCGCCCGCCTCATCATAAACCGCCCGACAAATAACAAAGCCACAAACCAAAAAATTTGTAACGCGATACCTTTCAAAGCGTCCAATCCCGCGATGTTACCGCTATAAATTCGGAGCGGCATATTCTGCATAGACGCGAACGGGAACAGTTCGGCAACGGCGCGAATCGGCTCGGGAAAAAACGGCAGCGGCACAGTCGCACCCGCGAGGAAATCAGATAAAACCGCGACGATTATTCGCACGCCCGTCGGTGACAACGTATAGAACAGCGAGATATACATTAACATTGAAAACGCGACTACCACACAGAGCGCCAACAGCGCCGAAAACAAAAACAATAAAAGCTGTTCCGCGTTCGGCGGCAAGGTCATTCGATACGGTTCCGGCACGATGAACGCCACAATCAAAATCGGCGCGCAGCGCAGCGCCGCCCGCGCCAAACGATTGGCAGACGCCTGACAAAACCAACGGCTGTACAATTCAACCGGGCGCACCATTTCGTAAGCTATTGAACCTTCCGTAATAGCCGCGGCAATGTCGTTTTCCCAAAACCACATCATAAACAACGCGAGAAACGCCTGCTGCATCCATATGTAAGAAACCGTCTGTGAAAACTCCATCGGAAAAGCGCCCGGATTGGCGCGGTAGAACGCGGAAAAAGCGAATATCTCCATGAAGCCCCACGCAAATTGCGTAGCCATGCCCGCCAATGCCGCCGCGCGGTATTGAAGCGCGTTTATAAACCGTATACGAAACATCGCCAAATACTTTTTCATCAAAACACCTTTTACGAACCCGTCGATTTATAATGCCGCAGTCCGAACCGGAAAAACGCATAACCCGGAATGAGAAACAGTAATCCGAGCAGCGGCGTCAGCATATAAAATACATTTCGTTCCATATCGAGCAAATACAATAACGGATAATATTGGAACAACGCCAACGGAATTACAAACGTGAGGAATCGCAAAACTTCTTTGCCGTATATTGAATAGGGATAACGGCCGTGGTCGCGTCCGCCATATGTCAGAACATTCATAAACTCCAGTCCTTCGGTGGTGAAAAACGCAAACGCCGCCTGAATGAGAAACAAAGCCGAAAATATAAGACTTCCGCAAATTACCATAAGGCAGAGTGTCAATATTTTGTCCCAAGACCAAACGACATTGCTTTTGGGAATCGCCCAAAACATCACAACTGCCGCTTGCGTGGTTGCGCCAATACGGAATGGAGACAGCCTTGATGTGAGAACTTGAAAAACGATGCTCCTCGGTCTGACCAAAGCGCGGTCGAACTCGCCGTTTGCAAGCATATTCGGAAGCCGCTCGAAGCCGCTTCCGAACATCTCCGCGAATGAAAACGCCATAATCACAACGGAGAAACAAAGCAAAACTTGACCGTATGTAAACCCATCTGCATCATAGAACAACTGGAACATAAAATATACGCCTAAAAAAGTGGAAAACTGCATCAGAAAATTACCCGCCGTGAGCAAAAAGAAAGATGATTTATACTGCATTTCGCTTTTCAGAAAGATGGAAATGAATTTTAAGTATAGCTTCAAATCTTATCACCCGCCTTGCACTGTCACTTTTCGGAGCGCGCGGCGCATTAAAAGTTTTCCGGCGGCAACGAGAAGAACAAGCCAAATAATTTGAAACAATATTCCGTTCAAAGCGTCCATTCCCGCGATATTCCCGCTGTATATGCGGAGCGGCATATTTTGCATAGCCGCAAACGGGAGCGTTTCAAGCACGGTTCGCACCGTCGCGGGAAAAAACGGAAATGGTATCACGGCTCCCGTAAAAAATGCCGTCGCCGCTATCAACAACACCCGCACACCCCTATATGACGTTGTGTAGAACATCGAAACATACATGAGCATAGCGAAAGCCGTTGTGACTCCCAACGCAAGCGCCGTTGACGGCAGAAACATAATCGCTTGGAAAATGTCCGGCGGAATCGATAAATTATAGGGAGCGGGCAAAAAAAATACAATAATCAGCAACGGCAGACGAAACACGGTGAACGCGGCACGACCGGCGCAAGCGCGGGAAAACCAGCGTCCGTATAAATCGGCGGGGCGAACAAGCTCATAGGCTATCGCGCCGCTCTCGATTGAAGTTTCAATTTCTACGTCTGCGAACACCACCGAAAACAATATCAAGAACGCCTGCTGTAACCACATATATGAAATCGTCTCTGATAATGTCATGGGAAAAGCGGCAGGGTCATTGCGGTAAAAAGCCGAATACGCCAACACCAGCATCAACCCCCACAAAAATCCCGTAAATATAAGCGAAAACACGACGATTCTGTATTGCACGCCATGTATGAAGCGTATACGAAAAATCGTCAAATATTTTTTCATATATGGTATTCCTTGTATAACGCGGCAACCATTTCCTCGGAGGTAACGCCGGAAACGGAAACATCGGTCAGTTCCGTCTGCGCCGCGAGGCGGGCAATAGCGTCTGATACAGATAAATCCGATGGGTCAAGGACAATGACGAGCCTCCCTTCTTTCGATTCCGAAAGGGTCATTCCTTCGCAGATTACGGGCGCATTTCCGTTGTATTCGACAACCAGCGTCTTGCGCTCTGACGAGCGTTTTTTCAATTCGGCAAGGCCGCCGTCAAGCAAAATTCTACCCTTGCCAATGACCAGAATGCGCTCGGTCAACGCCTCAATGTCCTGCATATCGTGCGTGGTTAAAATGACCGTCGTACCGCGTTCGGCGTTCAATTTTTTGATAAACTGCCGCACGGCGATTTTGGAAACTGCGTCAAGACCGATAGTCGGTTCATCGAGAAACAATATTTTAGGATTATGTAAGAGCGACGCGGCAATTTCACAGCGCATGCGCTGACCGAGTGAAAGCGTCCGCGTGGGCGTTTTCAAAAGTTCCTGCAAGCCGAGAAGTTCGGTCAATTCGCTCAAATTATCCTTGAATACTTTTTCGTCCACTTTGTAAATATCGCGTATCAACTCAAAGCTGTCGATGATGGGAACATCCCACCAAAGCTGACTGCGCTGACCGAATACAACGCCGATTTCACGCACATGGGCGGTGCGTTCTTTCCACGGTGTTCTGCCGTCAATATCACACGCGCCATTGTCCGGCGTCAGTATGCCGCACATGATTTTAATAGTGGTGCTTTTACCCGCTCCGTTCGGGCCGATGTAACCAACCATTTCGCCGTCGCGGATCGTGAAACTGACATCGTTCAACGCATGGATAAGCTCATATTCGCGCGAAAAAAGCGCTTTTACAGCGCGTCCGAATCCTGCTTGCCGTTTGGCTACGCGAAAAGTTTTATTGATTTTTTCAAGCGTTATCATATATTTATTTTCTCCATGCCTGTTTCGTCAAAGCGTTCATAACGCAAACTCAATTATATAGGGGGGTGCCGTTTGGCAATATTATACCGCAAAAAGAGCAAAAAGTCAAGAGTTTTTTATAATTGCCTGCCAACCGTCAGATTCGGCAAACCGACTCAAAGTTGAGCTCGGGAAAATTTTTGCGGAATATATTTTTATATTGACATTTGGCGTATAATCATATATAATATAGTTGACCCGCAAGGGAAATTATAACTGCAGGAGGAAATAAAATATGTTAGTCGGAATGGTACTTGAAACATAACTGCATAACCGCTGGCTCATAGCGCGATTTCGTGGGGCGCGGCTCCATGTCTTTTCGTTGTGCGCCGCATTTCAAGTAACCTTTCGTCAATACTGTTTGCATGCTGTAAAACAGTAGCTTCGATTGAGGCTGCTTGTTCTACGGTATTTTTGCGTCCATTTTAAAAATATATAAATACAAAACAAAACATGAGGATTTTTATTTTGATGATTTTAAAACAAAAAAAATACGGTTTTTTCGACATGATAATTATGTCGTTTAAAACGTCGCCGTTTTATTCGGTCATATTCGCCTCCAAATATATAGCTGACGCTTTGATTCCGGTATTATCCATTTTCATAACGGCAAACTTTATCAATTCCGCGATGGCGGTTTACAATAAACAAACCGATATATCGTCGGTCTATACACCGGTTGCGTTGCTGGCGGCGGTTATGGTGTATAACGCGGCGATCGGCACGATAATGAACTTTATCGAATGCAGGCGAAATATATATTTCCGCAAAAAACTGACGCCTGAAATACTCGAAAAACAAGCGAAACTCGAATACAGGCATATGGAAAACCCCGATACAGCCGACCTGATTGAGCGTGTTTGCCCAAAATTCCCCGATAATGTATGGGAGATGTATTCACGGATATTAAATGCGGCAAATCTCGTTATATATATCATGGGTGTTCTCATAACATTATTTACGCAAGTATGGTGGATTGCGGCGGGGATGTTCTTATCTTTCATACCGATATTAACCATAGCGAAAAAAGCGGGACAGCGAAGTTATGACGTTGACAAAGCGGAAGCTCAATTGGGGCGCCGCATGAAATATTTGTCCAATGTGATGACAAGCCGCGAAACCGTGGAAGAACGCAGCCTATACGGATATACCGGCAATCTGAACATCAAATACGGCGAAAAATTTGATTTTATCCGTAAATTCAAACTGAAAGTGGAGTCGAAAAATTTTATCAGATCGAAAATGGGAGGATTGGCCGCTTCGATTTATTCCGTGATCATCATGTTTGCCATGTTGATTCCCGTGTCTAACGGTGATATAGATTTGGGTATGTTTATCGGGCTGATGAACGGCGTGTTCGGTTTGATAACTTCGAACAGCGTTTCATGGGGCATATACGGGACTGTTCAAGATTTGGTAAAAAGGCGCGAATATTTAAAAGACCTGACGCAATTTATGCGTTTTGAAGAACAAGCCGGGGCAATCGACTTGCCGGATAAAAATATGACATTTCAAACAATTGAGTTCAAAAATGTCAGTTTCAAGTATCCCGGCACAGACAACCTTATACTCGACAATATATCGTTTTCCATCGAAAACGGCAGACATTATTCCTTTGTCGGCGCAAACGGAGCGGGCAAAACCACTGTAATAAAACTGCTTACGGGACTATATACAAACTACGAAGGCGAAATCTTTGTTGACGGACGTTCACTGCGCGATTTGTCACAGGCACAAATAAAGGGCTTATCGTCTGTGGTGTATCAGGATTTCGCGAAATATTATATATCGTTGTATGACAATATAGCGATTGCCGGAAGTGAAGTTGAAAAAGCCGTCGAGCTTGCGGGGTTATCAGACGCGGTCGAAAGACTAAAAGACGGCGTCAATACTCCGCTTGGGAAAATATATGAAAACGGCGCGGATATATCGGGCGGCGAGTGGCAGAGGGTAGCCATGGCGAGAAGCATAGCGAATAAAGCTCCGCTCTTGATTCTCGACGAACCGACTGCCGCCCTCGACCCTGTGAGTGAATGCGCAGTATATAAAAATTTCGAGCAAATTTCAAAAGAGCAGACGACAATTTTTATCAGCCACCGGCTCGGCTCGACAAAACTTGCGGATATTATCTTTGTGCTGTCCAACGGTAAAATCGTTGAAAGCGGTTCACATTCAGAGCTTATGGCGCTCGAAAACGGTATATACGCCGAAATGTTCGATTCGCAGGCCAAATGGTACAGGGCATTGGAGGTAACTTTAAATGTTTGAAAAAATATCGGTTTTCAAAATTGTTAAATTCGCGCTGAAGCATTACATAAAATCTTATAAATTTTTCTTTTTCGCTGTAATTTTGCTCGGAATACCACATGGTTTATTGCATAGCGTCGCGACGCTTGTTTTTTCACAGCGGCTTTTTGATACTATAGCCGATGTTATAACAAAAGGGGAACCGCTCGGCAAGACATATCTGATAATAATTGCGGCAGGCGCGGTATTTATCATAAGAGAAATATTGGAGGGCGTTTATAATTTTTTATTCACCGTGTTGTTGTATCATAAACCCTGCGGAGAAATAATAAAAATGATACACTCCAAAACGGCGCGAATAGCCCCTGTGTGTTTCGAAGATACAAGACTGCATGATACCATAGAAAAAACTGAAACGGGCATGTACGCAATTATTGGCATAGTCAGCTATATAATAGTCTTAATTGCGATTTATGTGCCGTATTTTATATTCATGGCTTTTTACCTGCATAATCTTCAGCCGTATTTGATTTGGATTATCGTGCTTGCCTTCGTTCCGAGTTTGTTCAGTCAAGCAGTAAAAACAGGTATTGCAGCGAAATTTGAAGATAAAGCCTCACCGATAAGACGTGAATACGATTATTACAAAACAACAATCGCCGGAAGGACGTATTATAAAGAAACCCGTAAACTCGGCGCATATAAGTTTTTTCTGTTTCGCCTTTTAACTTCAATGAAAAAATTGAGCAAAGCGGAATGGGACAGAAACAAAAAAATAAATCTGATTGAACTTAGCACAAATATAGTGACTGCGGTCGGTTATGCCGGGGCTTTATATATGCTAGTGAGCGCCCTTATTTCAGGCGATATAACAGCGGGAGCGTTTGCCGCAGTATTAGCTTCGATTGGCAAATTATATGAATGGATGAGAGATTTGATCAAAGAGGGTATAGGCGATTTCGCGATGGATATAGGCAGGGCTCGGAACTTTATACGTTTTATGGAACTCCCGGAGCGCGGCGGCGTTGACGCAATACCCGATTATGATAAAGGCATCATAGCCGAAAATATCAGTTTCACATATCCGAATGCGGAACATAAAAGTGTAGACGATGTTTCTCTTGAAATAAAACCGGGCGAAACGATAGCAGTTGTGGGCGCAAACGGCGCGGGTAAAACAACGCTTGTACGGTTGTTGATGGGATTATACACTCCGACATCGGGTGTTGTAAATCTAAACGGAATGGATACATCTGCGGTGAATAGTAAAAGTTTGTTCGCGGGCATATCGGGGGTATTTCAAAACTTTCAACGCTATCAAATGACTTTGGACGAAAACGTGAAAATCTCGGATTTTTCAAGCGAAGATAAAATCGATTTTGTTTTATTTGAAAGCGGCGTCGATTGCAAAAACACTAATACACTCCCGAACGGCAAAGAAACTATGTTATCGCGTGAATTTGACGGTGTGGATTTATCCGGCGGCGAATGGCAAAGGATAGCGATTGCGCGGGGACTTTATCGCAGACATAATATAATTGTGCTTGACGAACCAACCGCCGCAATCGACCCGATAGAAGAAAGCCGGATTTACCGCAAATTTGTGGAAATATCGAAAGGCAAAACCGCGATTATTGTAACGCATAGATTGGGTTCTGCAAAAATTGCCGACCGCGTGATCGTCATGGATAAAGGCAAAATAATTAATACAGGCCCGCATGATGAACTTCTGCAAAAATGCGAATTATATGCAAAAATGTTCAACGCGCAAGCTGTATGGTATAAAAAGAATGGAGGAGAATTTCTAACATGAACGAAAAAAAAGGAAAAGTAATAATAATCGGCGGTTGTCCGAGAACGGGTAAAACGACGTTATCTGTAAAATTAGTAAAAAGCGGCTTGGGTTTTTCCAAAATATCGGGCGACCATTTTGGCGATGCGTTGCTGGGTAATTTCGAGCAGGTAAAGACACTTTTAGAAAGCCTGTTGGAAGATGCCGGAGCATACGGGATAAACTCTATTTTTGATTACTACCCCGATAATTTTACTTTGGACGACATAAAAAAACTGCCGTTCAAAGACAAATTGGATATGTATTTTTTCGGATTTCCGGATATTCCTGTCGAAGAAATAAAATATTACATAAAATATTACGCTGTGTATACGGACTGGATATATGGTTGCAGCGACGATTATATCGGAGAAGTTGCGAAAAGAATATACGATTTCAATATAAAACTAAAACAAGACTGCGAAAAATATGGTTATAAATTTATAAACACAGGCGTAGGAGATGAAAGAAACAGCATTTTGGATTCGCTGTATGAGGAAATTATAGATAAATGCAAAAATACCTGAGTTTCAATTTATATAATATACAGACACCTATAAAATAATTGTGAACCCACCACTCCTAAACACTCCGTGATATAGACGTGGCTTCCGGCGAATGTATCTGCGCCGGACTGCCTATCTGAGATACGGCAAAAACTCAGAGACTCACGCGGCAAGACGCGCAAGCTCCGCATTTAGGCTAATGAGGTCAGACAGGACGCAGGTGGTTCTCCTGGCCAGCCGAGGGACTTTTGCCTCGACCGCCAACCCGACCGTCACCGGCAGGGATTTCATGATCTCTCGTATGTAGTATCGTGCGCCTATGTTGTAGCTGGCGCTCAGGTCGCAGTGGTAGCGCTTGCCGGTGGCGAACGTACACATGCTGTAGTTGCCTTCGTCGCGCGCCACGGGGCCGCTGCCGTCGAAGGCCAGTCTGCTCGTGTTCCACGCGCACACGGCAGACACGCGCATGCCAAACAGAGGGAATCGAGGCAGGCGGGGTGGTGGCTGACTACGTTGGGTTGGTGGTACACGATTTTTGGGCGCCATACTTCAAATACGGCGAGAGCACACATGCGATGTGTTGCGCACATTTGCTGCGCGAATTGAAATGGGTGGCCGAGAACACGAGGCAGAAATGGGCGGGCGAAATGGCCGAATTGCTGCGCGAGATGAAACTGGCCAAGGAAAACTGCCAGCGTGACGGCCAAAACGCGCTACCGGAGCCCCTCGCCGAGCAATTCGCGCGCAGATACGCCGAAATACTGGGGCTGGGCGACATCGAGGCGCCATACGACTACAGCTCCAAAAAACAGCACAAATCACGCAACCTGCTCGAACGTTTCATCGACCATATGGACGAAATCACCCGTTTCGCCCACCATTTCGTCGTACCCTTCACCAACAATTGCGCCGAACGCGCCATCAGAAACGCCAAAGTCAAGCAGAAAGTCTCCGGCGCTTTCCGTTCCCATCTCGGCATTCACAATTTCGCCACTATTTCTTCCATCATCGGCACCGCCGCCAAGCAGGGTTTGTCCGTTTTCGACTCCCTCAAAAATATTCTCGCCCACGATTCTTTTTCCCTCTTTTCTCTTCCCCTCCCAACTGAATAGTTACGAATAAAAAACGAGGATTTGCAAACGATAAGTCAAGTATTTTGGTAATTTATATTTTATTCGCTTGTGGATATAAAACTTAACCGTCGTTCAAGTTTTGACTTGAAAAACAATAATGTGTCTCCATTGACTGCGATTTATTTCTGCTTTACAATAAAGACATCGCGTTATAATAAATTTTAA
>WQXD01000051.1 GCA_009785015.1 Oscillospiraceae bacterium
AAGCAGTACAGCGGATTCGACGTGGTGTACTGCGAAAACGACAATATGGCATACGGCGCCATGGAAGCTATGGACGCGGCGAAAGTGGCATACGGCATAAACGGCGGCGTAACGGTGATTTCCTTTGACGCGACGCGCAAGGGGCTGGAAGACACCTTGGAGGGAAAAATCAGCTATAACGTGGAATGCAATCCGCTGCACGGCCCGCGCGTGGAATCGATCATTTTGCAGCTCATAAAGGGAGAAACGCCCGACAAACTCGCTTATGTCGACGAAACCGCCTTTGACGCGGCGACCATAACGCGAGCCGATATCGACGCGCGGGCTTACTGAAAAAAAGCCGAAGCGCATCTTTTGATGAATTTGATGAAAGGGGAAAGGAAATCAGTATGCGAAAGAACCTGCCTGTTTGGCTCGCGTTTTTATCGGTTATCGCCATCGCGGCAATATTTTTCTACAGCTTGGGAAACGGCGGTTCGGCCGCCGGGGATTCTCTTTACACGGACCTGATGGCCTGTCCCGCATATGTCAAAAACGGATATGAGCCCGCCTACGCGAATCTCGACCCGCTTTTGACGGACTGGGATATGGAACTGCCCGCAAATCACGGCCGCGTGCTCCGGATGAACAGCCTGCCGAAGGATGCTTCTTCGCAGCCCTCCGAGTTTTTGTCGGTCAAAAAGCGCAAGATCGAAGAGTTTACGATATTGATTCCCTTTGAGATGAGCGGCGAAAAAATCGACAGCCTTTACGGCGACAACCCCGCCGCGCCGGGCATGTATCTGGCCGGAATCGGCGAAAACTGGGAGATATATATAAATGGGGACCTGATCGCCAAACAAATACACACAAATCAGGAAAACCAAATCACCTCATTCAAAAGCCAAAGGGGGGTGTGCATCCCCTTTGACAAAAGATTTTTGGACGAAGGCGTCAATTATCTCGTCATCCACATCGTGGGGGCGCGCACCGGCTCCTTCACCGGCCTGTTTTACGCGGGGCCCTACTACATCGGCAACTACGCCCGGATATCCGGCGCCGGCGCGAACTCTTTGACAATCGCGCTGTGTACGGTTTTTATCTTTTTGGGCCTGTACCACATCCTTTTGTATTTTTTGCGGAAAGCCGACCGGTACAACCTGTTATTCGGCATATTTTCCGGCCTGCTCGCGGTTTACTATTTCGCGCGAAGCCCGGTCATCTATCACGTTTTCGACGACACCGCCGTCACGCAGCGCATCGAACACGCCGCGCTTTACCTGTTTATGTTCGCCTTTTCCGTATTTTTGGAAAATCTCAATTTCGGCAGGGTCAGGCGGGTCACTTTCGCCTACGGGGTATTTTACTCCGCGCAAAGCGCGCTGCAATGGTTTTTCCCGATTTGGTTCGCCGACGACCTGAAGATTGTGTGGCTGCTGGTCGGCGGTGTTTTTCTGCTGTATATCTTCGGCTACCTTCTCGTCTATACCTTTGCGAAGAACATCAAAACGCGGCTCGGGGAAGAAGCGGCAAAGGAGGCGCCGGCGGGTTTCGGGAAACTGTTTTTGGACAGCCTGCTGCATACGGAGCTCGGCAACATCTCCATCCCGATGGTCATAATTTTTTTCACGGCCGTTTTTGACATGCTGGATCTGGCCTTTTGGCACACCGGAGCGCTCATCACGCGGTACGGTTTTTCGCTTCTGATGCTCTGCATGGCTTTCGTGCTGGCGCGCAAATACACAAACCGCTTTGAAGAGACTTCGCAGATGAACGAAATGCTCGAGGCCACGGTGAAACAACGCACCAAACAGCTTGAGGAGCAGGTGCTAATCGCGGAGTCGGCTTCAAAAGCCAAAAGCTCCTTTCTCAGCAATATGAGCCACGAGATACGCACTCCGATGAACGCCATCATCGGCATGACCACAATCGGCAAATTGGCGCCGGCCGCCGACAAAAAAAACGAAGCGCTCGACAAGATCGAGGGCGCTTCAAAGCAGCTGCTGGGGATAATAAACGACATCTTGGACATTTCAAAAATCGAGGCCGACAAATTCGAATTGTCGCCCGTCAGCTTCGAGTTTGAAAAAATGCTGCAAAAAATCGCGGACATCGTGAACCTTCGCGTAGATGAACGCCGGCAAAAGCTTTACATCAGAATCGGAAAAGGCATACCGAACACGCTGGTGGGCGACGAACAGCGGCTTTCACAGGTCATCATAAACCTTTTGTCCAACGCCGCCAAATTCACGCCGGAGGAAGGCTCGATAATCTTCGATTCCCGGCTTTTGTCGGAGGAAGACGGCGTGTGCCGGCTGCAGATCAGCGTCGCGGACACGGGGATAGGCATAAGCGAGCAGCAACAGGCGCGCCTGTTCCAGTCCTTCCAGCAGGCCGACGCGAGCACCTCGCGCAGGTTCGGCGGCACGGGGCTCGGCCTCGCCATTTCAAAACGCATCGTGGAGCTCATGGGGGGGACGATCTGGATCGAATCGGAATTGGGAAAAGGCTCGAAGTTTTCATTCACCGTATTGGCCAAACGCGGTTCAGGCGAGAAAAAACAGCTGCTCGACAGCAGCGTGAACTGGGGCAATATCCGCATTTTTGCCGTGGATGACGAGCCCGAGATCCGCGAGTTCTTTTCGGCGGTTTCCGAAAACCTCGGTATTTTCTGCACAGTCGCCGCCAGCGGCGAGGAGGCCGCCGAGCTTATAGAAAAAAACAGCGCCTACAATATCTATTTTTTGGACTGGAAACTGCCCGGCATGAGCGGAATCGAACTCGCCCGGAGGATACAGGACAAAGCGCTGCGCAATTCCATCGTCACGATATTTTCATCGGCCGACTGGCATTTCATCGAAGATGAGGCGCGCGGGGCGGGAGTGAGGAAATTCTTGTCCAAGCCTTTGTTTCCCTCGGTGATAGTCGACGTCATCAATGAGAGCATAGGCACCGGGGGCGAAACAAAACAAGCCCAAATTTCCGGATATGCGGATGATTTCAGCGGGCACACGATACTGCTGGCGGAAGATGTGGAAATAAACCGCGAAATCGTCCTGGCGCTGCTCGAGCCCATGCGCGTGAATATCGACTGCGCGGAAAACGGGGCGGCGGCCTTTCGCATGTACTCCGAGTCGCCGGACAGATACGATATGATATTCATGGATATACAGATGCCGGAAATGGACGGCTACGAGGCCACGCGCAAAATCAGGGCGTTGGACAGCCCCAAAGCCAAAACCGTCCCGATCATCGCCATGACTGCAAACGTGTTCCGCGAGGACATCGAAAAATGCCTGGAGGCCGGTATGGACGGCCACGTGGGGAAACCGCTCGATTTCGACGAGGTCACCTCAAATCTGCGGACTTATCTCTGCCGGCCCTGATCCCCTGGGTCTATTTGTCAAAAACGATTTTTTCGCTGTTGAACATCATCGCGAGCGCTCCGGCGCAGATGAAGGTGAATACAAGGTTGATTCCGGCAGTCACCGCGATATTTATCGCGTTCACTTCAAAACTGATCACCGACGTGATGCACAGCGCGCTGTTGAACACAGGTATCAGATAATAGTATATCTGGCTCGGCACCCCGCCCAGCATCGTGCTCGCCAGCCCGCAGAGCACCACCACGAGCATTATCGGCGTGGCATAGGCGGTGGCTTCCTTTACGGATTTCGCATAGGCGGAAAGCAGCGACAATATCGATACGAAGACGAGCGCGGTGGTGACGACCACGACAAGCAGCAGCGCGTACTGGGAAACGGAATAGAAATCGACTATGCTGACATCGAGCTGCATCATGCGCGGAAGCGAAAATATCATCGCCGCCATGCTCACAAGCGCGCTCATAATGCCGAATATGGATATGCTCAGTATTTTGGCAAAGGCTATATCGCTGCGTTTGGTGGGGGTCACAAGCATGCCTCCCAGGGTCCCGCGTTCTTTTTCGCCCGCTATCGATTCGGGCGCCAGGCCCATGCAGCCCGTATACAAAAACATTATCAGCAGCATGGGAACCATAAAGCCCAGCAGCATTCCGAACATGTCGGCGTCCGAGGCCAATTCGTAATTCCCGTCAAGCTCGCCTTCGGATTCGACGGGCGCGTTGATTGTGAATTTATGCGTGAGGCTGTAATGATAGGCGTTCAAAATGCCCGATACGAGGCTTTGCGCCGAGGCCGACTCGGATTTTGCCGAATTTGCCCATATCTGCACATTCGGGGCGGGCACTCCGGCCGCCACGTCAAAGGCGGCAACCTCCGCGTCAAAATCCGGCGGGAATATGACGAGCAGGTCGGTTTGTTTGTCGGATATCTCCTGCTTTATTTTTTCGGCGTCGGATTCGGCGGTTTCGATGATAGCCAGTCTCAGCTCGGGCGGCGATAAAAGAGCGGCCACCGACTGCGGCATATTGACCGCGTGGACCTGATATATGTAATCCTCGGTCACTTCAAACATGGAGCCCATCAGGCTGCCCATAAAAAAATACATGACTCCGATCAATATGCCCGGCATCAGAACCGCCGTGAAGAACAGCCTTTTGTCGCTGAAAATGCGGGTGCATTCTTTTTTCATTATCGTGATTATATTGTTTTTCACTTCTATACCCTTTCCCCCGTGGTTTTATTGTAAATATCAAAAAACGCCTCCTCGAGCCCCCCATCCCCCGCGACTTCGCCGACTGTATCGCAGACGACCATTTTCCCGTCGATTATTATGCCGATGCGGTCGCATAAGCTCTCGGCGAGATTGAAAATATGGGTCGACAAAATCACGCTCTTGCCCTGTTTTTTGAGTTCTATCAGAAAATCCGTCACCACTTTCGAAGTTATGACGTCCAATCCGTTGGTGGGTTCGTCGAAAATGATTATATCCGGGTCGTGCACTATCGAAATCGCCAGAGAAGTTTTTTGTTTCATGCCCTGGGAAAGGTTCGCCACCTTTACTTCGGCGAATTTGTCTATGCCGAATCTTTCAAACAGGTTTTTTTTGCGGCCGGCCGCCGTGTTTTTGTCTATGCCGTGCAGCTCCGCGAAAAAATCAAAAAGATAATTCGGCGTAAAAAATTCGTCCTGTTTGAGCTCGTTTGTGAGAAAGCCGATTTTTTGGCGCACGCTGGAAGGCTGCTTTGTTATGCTGAAACCGCCGACCGACGCATCGCCGGAATCGGGGACGATCAGCGTGGCGATCATTCGCATCGTCGTCGTCTTTCCCGCCCCGTTGGGCCCCAGCAGCCCGAACACTTCCCCTTCGTACGATTTGAAGCTTATATTGTCGACGGCCGTGATCACATTTTTGTGCAAATTCCTGATTTTTTGCTGTTTTTGGGACAATTTGAATGTCTTGCGGAGATTTTCCACCGTTAAAATTTCTTTCATGTTGAAAAATTTTTTCCTTTCTTCCTTATCTTCTCTTCCTTTATCCGATTTTATCCAATATTTTCGCGATATTTGCTTCCCACTTGGGCACCTGCTTTTCCAATGTGGAGACAAACGTGTTTTTATTGGAGCCGATGCTGCGCAGAATTACGCCGGGGTGGTCGATTATGTTGGTGTAGAGCATTCCGAAATTGAAGATCGCCCCGTCGCGTATCAAATCGATCATTTCGCCCGATTCGTCGTCGCGCGTAAACTTGTTTTTGAGGGCCACGTCGTAAAAGGCGGGTATGACGAGCTTGTAGCTCTCGGCGCACATCGCCTCGGTTATCAGCGCGGCGTTTTCGGCGTTTTTGACGTCGGCCGGGATTGCGAGCACTGAAAATCCGTTCTGCGGATACACGTGGTATTTTTCCTGGGCCTCGTTGTATTTGGGAAGGGGCAGTATGCCGAAATCGGTGTCGAATGAGCGCAGTTTCTTCGAGTTGCCGAGCGTGTCAGGCAAAAACATGGCGCGGTTGTCGTGGAACAGCACGTCGAGGGGGTTGTCGGGAGTGGACACGCTTTCGCCCTGGTGGATGACGCCGGGGTTATCCACGATAAAATCGAACACCCGGTTCAGCTTGGCTATGTTGAGCTCGGAATCCAGCACAATCACCGGGAGCCCGTCGTCCCCTTTTTGGGTGATCGCTATGTCGAAGGCCGCCATGAACAAATCCACCAGGTTGCCCGTCTCCGTGGCGTAACCGAATTTGTCCGCTTTGGTCATTTTGCCGTCGCCGTCGAGATCCTCGTGGATGTCCCTGACGATTTTGTCGAGGTAGTCGATAGTCCATTTGCCCTCGCGCGCTATTTTGTAAAAATCGTCCTGTATGCCGTAATCCTGCACCATCTGTTTGTTGAAATATATGCCGTACATATATTCCCACATGGTCAGCGACAGATCCCCCGCCATTATATACAGCTTGCCGTTCACGGTGAGCTCGTTGAACACCGACTCGGCCCACCACGGCTTTGTCTGATCGATATACGGCAGCGAGTTTATATCGTACAGCCAGCCGTCGGTGGTCGCGCTCATGAAATACGCCTGATACCCGGCGACCAGATCGTAGGCCCCGTCGCCCGCCAGCACGGAATTTTTGAACGCGTTCATGAAAATGGAGAGGCTGGACCAGTCGCCCATCACTTCGGTCACGTCGATTTCGATGTTGAAGCGATCCTCCACTTTGCGGTTTCGCTTATACACGTTGTCATTGATCACCTCGCCCGTCTCGCCCTCGCTCAAAAACTCGTAATTGCGCTCGGAGCGCGACAATATGGAAAACCTGTCCCCGCCGAGATCCGCCTCCGGCAAATCGTCGCCTATATCCCTGGGGTCGCCTGCGGCCTCCGCCGCCTGATCGGACGCCCCGTCATCGGATGCGTTTTCGTTTTTTTCATCTTTGGAATTGTCGCCCGCGCAGGAAAGCAAAAAACCGCACAACAATAAAACAGCCAGAAGCAGCGCCGCGAGCCCTTTTTTTTGTTTCATTTGTTTCATATGCAAAATTACCCCTCATTAATTAAAAATTTATTGTATTTTAAAAATCCTTTTCGCGTTTTCCCCCAGCATCGCGGATATGTCGCCGCCGGCGAGAGGGAGGGCCTTTAAATGCTCGATTTCCGTTTTCGCGTCGCTCCACGGGGAATCCGAACCAAACAGTATTTTGTCTGTCCCGTGGGATTTCGCGATGCTTAAAAACTGCGCCTCTGAAAAATATTCGAAGCCCATGGAAGTGTCCAAATAAATACCGCTTCCGGGCAAATATCTTTCGACGTCGTCCCACTGCGCGTGCCCGCCAAGGTGCGCCGCTATTACAGTCCCGCCCTTCAGCCGGGCGGCGATACTGGCGAATTTTTGAGGCGTGCTCCTGTAGGGGGGCGGGTATGCGGGGTCAAATCCGGCGTGGTGCAAAAGTATCAGCCCTTTGTTTAAGGCGTAATCGTATATTTTGAGCATTTTATCGTCGTCGAGCACAAATTCCTGATATTCCGCATGAAATTTGAGTCCTTTGAGCCCGAGCGAAACCGCGTGGTCGATATCGGGCTTGCAGTCCCCTTCGTGGGGATAAATGCCCCCGAACCCTATTATACGCTCCGAGCACACGCTTCTCACCCACTCGTTTGTCTTTCTGACATGGGCTTTTTTTGTTATCACGGGGCAGATCACCGATATGCCGACACTGCATCTGTCCATGCTTTCAATCAGCCCCGAAACCGTGCCGTCGTGCACGGGCGTGTACAGGTTGTCGATGCTCTCCGTGAGTTTTTTCATGGCTTTCGGCGCCAGCTCGTCGGGGAAAACGTGCGCGTGGCAGTCGATTATCATAACTTTCACCTCGATACGGCTATGATATCATCATTTTGTTACAGCCGCATTAACAAAAACCTAAATTTTATCCTGCGGTTCAATTCTTTAATCCTATCTCTTGACATCGGCGCGAATATGTGGTAGTATAGTGGCATAAAAATAAACATAAAAACGAAAGGGCGGATTATTGTGAAAATTTTAACAAAAGTTGTCGTATTTATGCTGTGTTTTGCGCTGGCGGTCGCGCCGGGCATACTGTCAGCCTGCGGCGACGGCGGCAAAACTCCGGAAGGAAATACGGAGGCAAAGGGGGAAGAGGCGGCGGACGGCGGCGCCGATAAGGCGGGAGACGGGTTGTTTTACGACAAAGTGCCCGCATTGAATTTCGGCGGATATGAGTACAGGATACTGCAGGGGACCTACGACAGGGGCGGGGTGATCATGTTCCCCGAGGAACAGATCGGCGACGTGCTCAACGACGCCATGTTCGACCGGGACAGGGGCATCGAGGAGCGTTTCAATATCACAATAAAAGCCGAGACAATCGACCTTTTCCAGCTTCAGCCGGCAGTCGTCAAAAATGTAAAATCGGGGACGGACTCCTACGATGAATACATGATGATAGACAGGGACGCATACGCGGCGGTTGGCTCGAATCTGCTGTACCAGTTTGACAAACTGCCGTATATAGACCTTGAGCAGCCCTATTGGTGCAACCTCCCCAACCGGCAGCTGACAGTCGAAGGCAAACTTTACTGGGGATTCAACGACAACATGCTCTCCTTTTTCGAAGCGGCCGTCGTGACGTATTTCAACAAGAAACAGGTGGCGGACCTGGGGCTGGAGGATCTGTACGGATTGGTCCGCTCAGGCGCCTGGACCCACGACAAATTCTATGAATTCGCGAGGGCGGCGGCGAAGGACACGGACGGAGACGGCAAAATGACCGGGGCGGACCACTGGGGGCTTGTGAGCGAGACGGATTATCTGTTCCCGTGTTTCTGGATTTCGGCGGGTATAAACTTGGTGGAAAAAGACAGCGGCGACATACCGTATTTCGCAGTTCCGGGCAATCAGAAGTTTTTTGAAATAGCCGAGCGGGTGATCGACGAATTCAACTCAAAAGAGGGGATATTCTTAAATTCGCAGGGGACTTCCACATTGTCGGCATACGGAAACAATTCGGCGGATTCGAGGATAGCGTTCTTTCGGGACGGCCACTGCCTTTTCTCCGTCGGCGAAACCTCCGAGGTGATAAAACTGCGGGATATGCCCGACGATTTCGGCGTTGTGCCTTTTCCGAAATATACCAAGGACCAGCCCCAGTACTTCACGAGGGTCTGCGTCGGGTTCCCGTTTGTGATACCCGCGACGATCACCAATCCCGAAATTGCCGGCGCGGTTATGGAGGCTATGGCGTGCGCGGCGCGCAATCAGATAATACCGGCATATTACGAATCGGCGCTGAAAAACAAATACTCGCGCGACGCGGACACCGCCGAGATGCTCGACCTCATATTTGACACGAGGGTGTACGATCTGGGCGATACGATCTGGTGCATGACGATAAGAATCGGTTACACCGGCGTATTTACGAAGGGCGAAAACACTTTCGCTTCATTCACCGAAAAAAACGCGGAAAAATATTCCAAGGACATAGATAAATCCATAACCGCAATTCTGGATAACAACAGATAACAACAGATAGTAACAGGGAGGAAAAAATATATATGTGGAGAAATGAAATCGCGGATCTGAAATCAGGAAAACTGCCCTTCAGATTCAATTATGACGGAAAATGCTCAAGCGGATTTTTGGATCTATGGGAGAGGGAGACGACGGACAATTCGGTTGCCTATTTTGAAAACAAAAAAAACGGCGGCCTTGTGATAAACGCGGAGCTGACCGCCTATGAGTCCTGCCCCGCTTTCGATTTGAAGATAACCTTGGAGAACACCGGCCAAACAAACACAAAAATGATCGACGTTTTCTCGACGCTGTATTTCACCGTCGGCTCCCCCGTAAAAAGCGGCGGCTACGCGGTGCATAAGGCGATGGGAGGCCTCTCCACGCCCGAGGATTTCGTACAGGGCGACGCCATGGTGTACGACGAAGAAAACTTTATCATTGAGACCGCCGGGGGCAGAAGCTCCAACAGGGATCTGCCCTTTTTTCAAATCGATACGGGAAGGGGAAAGATAATCGCCGCCGTGGGCTGGACGGGGCAGTGGAAATGCGAACTGAAAAACCGAAACGGAGAGCTCACGCTTGCAGCCGGGATGCCGAGGTCTCATTTTGTCGTGTACCCCGGCGAAAAACTGGTGCTCGGCTCGATGGTGGCCCTGTTCTGGGAAGGCGACCCGGATGAAGCCAACAACGCCTTTCGGCAGCTGCTGCTCGAACGGTATATCCCAACCCTGCCAAACAGGGGCAAGGAGCCGTATATTTTCTGCAACACGTGCTTTACCCGCGGCGGCGGCTGGCTGAACGAATGCGACGAACAAAACCAGATAAGCCTCATAAACGCCCTTGAGCCGCTCGACTGCGAGAGCGTGATCACGGACGCAGGCTGGTTTACCGGGGGCTGGCCTTTCGGAGCGGGAAACTGGGACGCCGATCCCCTCAAATATCCAGGCGGCATAAAACCCGTGGCGGACGCCGCGAAATCGCACAACATGAAATACGGCCTGTGGTTTGAGCTCGAAAGGGCGGTCGCGCAGACCGAGCTCGCGAAAAAGCACATCGGCTGGCTGCTCAGAACAGCCGCCGGCGAGCCGCGCGAAAACGAGAATATGCTCCTCAACCTCGGAATCCCCGAAGCCGCCGACTATATATACGCCATCCTCGAGGACAAAATAACAAACGACGGCATCGAATGTTATCGGCAGGATTTCAACATGGACCCCCTTGTTTACTGGGATACCAACGATACCCCAGACCGCGTCGGCGTCACGGAGATAAAATATATAAACGGCCTGTACGCCTATCTCGACAGGATAAGAAAGAACCATCCCGGCATATTCTTGGACGGCTGCTCTTCCGGGGGCAGGAGGATCGATATCGAAATGCTCAAGCGCTTTCACACCCATCAGAAAACGGACCTGTGGTTTGATTCGGCCGTCGACCAGAACTCTTTGTTTTCGCTCTCGCACTATATCCCCAACGCGGCCTTCACCGCGCATATAAACCGGTATGACGATTACAGCTTCAATTCCGTCATGGCGGCCACGTTATGCCTCGGCTGGATTGCGGACAGCGAAGAGCAATTTATGGGAAACGGTGTTTTCGAACCCGGCCGGGCAGTTGAACTCATCGAAAGATACAAAACAGCGCGCCCGTATTTAAACCGCTCCTTTTATCCCCTCACGGCCCCCGACAGCAAACCCGGCGCGGCGATCGCCTTCGAGTTCTTCGACAAAGAGAAGGATTCCGGGGTGATATTCGTATTCGCGAGAGAGCGGAGCGCAAAAGAAAAAATGACAATAAGCCCGAAAGCGCTGAAAGACAACTCAAACTACATTTTAACGGATCTCGCAACGCATGAAAAGAAAACCGTGAGCGGCAAGACTTTAAAATCCGGATATACGGTGGATATAACCGGACTGCCGTTTTCCGCGGTTATCCATATCGAAGGCAAAGTGATTTGATTTTAAAGAAAGGGGCGTACACACCAATGAAGATTTTTGCAGATCATATTTCGCCGGCAAAGCGGTTTTTGCTCGCCTGTCTGCTTGCCGCCATGATTTTGGCCGTGTTGTCGTGCAGTCAGGATACAAAAACCGGCCAAAACAACAATGAAGAGACAAAACCGCCGGAGGCCGCCGGCGAAGGGAGCGGCGAAGAGGACGCCGGGGCGGGGCGGGAAAACACGCCCGACGGCGTGCCGCCCGATTTGAAATTTTCGGGAAAAACTTTCACAATCCTCTCAAGGGAGGAGTTCATGTTCGGCTATGAAATGGGCGTGGACGAAGAAAACGGCGATATCGTAAACGACGTGATTTACAAAAGAAACGTCTCAGTCGAAAACAGGTTCGACATAAAAGTGGACGTCATAAAGATCCCGGGGATATGGGGCCAGGAAGCCAGTTTCAACAACACCGTGAAAAACTGTGTCAAAGCGGGCGACAATTTGTATGATTTGGTGGCGGGATACGCCTACTTCATAACCCCGCTCGCCGCGGAGGGCAATTTTTTGAATTGGGCAAAAGCGCCGTATATAGACAACAGCGCCCCGTGGTGGAACCTTGAGCTCGTGGAGAAAACGACCATCGACGGAAAACTGTACTTCATAACCGGCGATCTGAGCCTCACTTTCGTGTCGAATCTGACCTGTCTGTATTTCAACAAGCGCATACAGAGCGAATACGAAGCCGAAGATGTGTATAAGTTGGTTTTGGACGGCAAGTGGACTTACGACAAAATGTTCGAGGTGTGCCGGGGGGTATACAGGGACCTAAACGGCGACGGCATAAAAAACGAGGGCGATATATTCGGGGCGGGGCTGGCCCACGGCAATACCTGCGAGGCGGTATTCACCTCGCAGGACCAGCAAATCACCGAAATAGGCGACGACGGCTACCCGTATTTCGTATTCAACTCCCCGAGGACGATCAAAATAGTGGAAAACATGATGACGCTTTTCTTCGACAACGCGGGGATATATTCATTCGCCGAAACCACGGAATACCCGGAGAGGACCATATTCAAAAACGGCCAATCGCTTTTTATGAACGGGTATATCAACACCGCCGAGGACCTCCGGGACATGACCGATGATTTCGGGGTTGTGCCATATCCCAAATTCGACGAGACGCAGAAAAAATACAGATCCCGCTCGCAGGACGCCTTCTCGTTTTTCAGCGTTTTGTCGACATGCGACGACTATGAATTCGCGGGGGCGGTCACCGAGGCGCTCGCAGCCGAAAGTTACCGCTTCGTGACGCCCACATATTACGAAACGGCGCTGAAAATCAAATACTCGCGCGACGATACCACCTCTCAGATGCTCGATATAATAAGGGAGGGGGCGCAGTTCGATTTCGCCTATGTGTATTCCAACAGCCTGAACAACATAGTGCATATTTTCAGGAATCTGACCGACAAAAAAAGCACGGATTTCGTCTCGCTCTATGAAAAAAGCGAATCGCAGTACAAAAAGGCGCTGGACAAGCTGATCGCCGCCTATCAGGAACTCGAATAAAAACAAATATATATACGGAGGAATAAATCTATGAATTCCCGGGAACGGCTGACTGCGGTATTAAACGGGAAAATGCCAAGTGACAGGCTCCCCGCAATCGAGACCGCTATATGGTGGGATCAGACCCTGCGCCGCTGGGAGGGCGAGGGGATGCCCCGGGGGCAGACGCTGGGGCAGAGTTTTGAGTATTTCGGGCTCGACGAATTATACGGGGTCACCGACTACAATACCCCGGCCGCTTTGGGCAGGATCAAAAACGAAGAAGATTACGAGCGGATAAAAAAGGATATGTACGGGGATTCGGAGTTTGAATACCATGTCAGCTGCATCAAAAATCTGAAGCCGCGCCACGACAGCGGGGAAATAAGTTTCTCCGCGGGGCTGTTCGGATTTTTCTGGTTCCCGCGCAGCCTGTTCGGGATTGAGCCGCATTTCTACGCTTTTTACGACTTCCCGGAGCTGATGCACAGGATAAACCGGGATTTGCTGGACTTCAATATGAGGCTGCTGACCGAAATTTTCAAAATCGACAAACCCGATTTTATCGTGGTGTCCGAAGATATGTCGTATAATCACGGGCCCATGCTGTCGGGGGAATTTTTTGATGAATTTATCCTGCCCTACTATCTGCTCCTGACCAAATTCACAAGAGAACGCGGCGTAAAGACGCTTCTGGACAGTGACGGGGACGTCACGGCCATGATACCGTGGCTCGAGAAGGCGAAAATCGACGGGATATGCCCGCTGGAACGCCAGGCGGGCGTGGATATTGTAAAACTGCGCGAGGCATATCCCGGCCTTATCATGCTGGGCGGGTACGACAAAATGGCCATGAACAAGGGCGAAGCGGCGATCCGCGCCGAATTTGAGCGCATATTGCCGCTGATGCAATCCGGGCGCTACATCCCGGGCCCCGACCACCAGACGCCTCCGGGGGTATCGCTGGCGGACTACAAGCTGTATGTAAAAATATTGAAGGAATACTGCGAAAAAGCGGTAAAATAAAAAATCGGAGGTATTTGGGTATATGTTGAAATTTCCGGAGAATTACGAAAACGGCAAAAACTTATACAAACCCCTGAAACTCAAACACGGCTACACTTTGGACTATTTCGATTTCGAAGGCCTCGGCTCCGAGGGCGGCTTTGAGCAGGTATGCCATACAATCGAGCAGAGCATAGACGGACTGATAGAAATAGGCTACGGCGGAATCGTCACAAACATATCGTTTCGCAGCTACTTTGAAGACGAAACCGCAAAAAGGCTGCTGAAACATAAAATCGAGTATTGCAAGAAAAAAGGGCTGCGCGTATGGCTCTACGACGAAAGAGGGTATCCCAGCGGCAAGGCGGGGGGCCTGACCTTGAAAAAGAATCCCGATTTTGAAGCCAAAGGGCTTGCCGGGATGTTTGAAACTGTAAAACCCGGCGAAAGCCTCTCGATAAAATTTCCGCGCGGCCATGAAAAAGTGGTCGCCGCCTATTCGTATGAGGGCGCCTGCTTTGACGACATGGACATAAATTCCGCGGTATCACTGACGGGAAACCTGAGCGGCGGATTTGACCTGGATTATACAAATGACACCGAAAAGACCCGTTTTGTCGCGTATTTCGTCTCAAAGAGGCTTTACGAGGGGACGCACGCCGAGCGAAACTATGACGACGCCAGGCGCTATCCCGATCTGATGAACAAAGAGGCGGTGGGCGAGTTCATTTCAAACACATACGAAGCCTACAAAGAAATAGCCGGGGAATATTTCGGGAACACGATAGAGGCGGTTTTTACCGATGAACCCTCATGCGTGGCATATTATCTCCCAAAGCTGCCCGCCGTGATTCACGACCAACCCGACGAATCCATACCGCTGCTTCCGGTTTTGAACTGGACGAACGATTTCAAAGCGAGATTTCAAAGGCTTTGCGGGTATGATATAGACAAATATCTGCCCTATGTGTTCGGCGGCAATACGGCACGGGCTTTCGATGTGAGGGAGGATTTCCATTATGCCGTGTCTAAATTCTACGAAGAGGCGTTTTTTGCCCAAATCGGAGATTTCTGCCGAAAAAACAATGTGGCGTTTTCGGGTCATCTTTTAATGGAGGAAAATTTATCGCTGCACCCGCCGTTTGAGGGCAATTTTTTTCATCAGCTCAAACACATGCAGTACCCCGGAATAGACGTTTTAACCACGATTCCGGAATCGATTTTGAATCACATGGCGCAGGTCCCCAAACTTGTGTCGTCCGCGGCGCTGCTGAGCGGCAAAAAACACGTCATGAGCGAGGCGTCGGGATATCAGGAGACAATCGCCGTGGGCAAAGAGAACTTGAATTACAGGCAGATGATCGGGGCCTGCGCGCTGCAGTACGCTTTGGGGGTGGACACAATCGTCTCATATTATCAAAGAGGGGCAATAGACAAGCCCGATCACCGCCTCTGGAACGAAACGCTCGGGCGCATAGCCGCGATAATGTCAGCCGGAACCCAAAAGGCGAAAATTCTGCTCTATTATCCGATAGAAACGGCGGCCAGGTATTATCTGCCGCAATACAACTGGAGCGAAGAAGGGCAGAAATACTTGACAAAATATGATTTATCATTTGCCAAAAAGGGCGCGGAGGCGGCGGCTTCATGGGCCAAACTGTCGCGCTCGCTGTTAAAGGGCCAATTGGACTATTTTATGACGGATTTTGAGCTTCTGGCAGCTTCAAAATTCGAGGGGGGAAAAATAAAGATAGGCGGAAACGAAAACGATTTTGAAGTTTTGGTTCTGCCGGTCTGCGATATGACCGAAAAGCTGCAAAAACTCATAAAAGAACTAAACGAACAAAACATAACGGTGTTATCCGTCGCGCCCGGGTTCGGAGACGGGATAAAAAAAGCGGAAAAATTGGAAAAATCGGAAAATTTCAAAATATATAAAGACGAAAAGGATCTGATAAAAAACCTCAAATCGATGATAACCCCCGACGTAGTCCTGAATGGTGAATCCGGCAGTACGGACAATATAGTCTACATGAAAAAAGAAAACGAAAACGGGTTTGATTTTCTTTTTGTAAACGCGGCCGGCAGCGCCGCCGCAGCCGAAACAAAAATATACCTCGGCGAGAGCGATAAAAAAGATTACAAGCTCTTTATGTACAATCCGGAAACAGACGAAGAAATCCCGTTTTGTTATGAAATAACGGGCGGCAAGGCGGTATTTGATTTGCATTTGCCGGCATACGGATTTATTTTTATTTTTTTTCGTTTTACCCCTTGACATTTGCTGTGACATCTGTTATAATAGATATATAACAAGTACACGGCCGTGTTTTGTCATCACTCAACTTCAAGGAGGTAATTTCGGATTGATTATCGAAATAAACACACAGAGCCCCTCGCCCATATACGAGCAGATCCGCGACCAGATCGTGCTGGGCATGGCGGCGAAAAAATTCATCCCGGGCGAAGCGCTGCCCTCAGTGCGGAACCTCGCCGCGGATCTCGGCGTAAATTTCCACACTGTAAACAAAGCGTATTCCATGCTCTGCGAGGAGGTAACAGAAGAGTTACGAAAAACATATAAAAAGCAGGGAAAAGCTATATAAATATGTTAAGATAGTAATAAACGACAGCCTCCCATGTCCATAAAGGGCATGGAGCGGCACAAACGAAAAATGTGTCCAAAATTCATTGAATTGCTGGAAGTTCCTAAAGCTACGCAAGCTACAACGCAATACCGCGCAGGTATAGACGTGACAGCGGCGAAAGCAAAAAAAATTGCGTAGATAGTGCAAGGTTAAATCCTAAACACCAAGACAAGAATGGATAATCAGCAGCGAAGGCCGAAAGGCAACGTTCAACGA
>WQXD01000052.1 GCA_009785015.1 Oscillospiraceae bacterium
GGACTATTACCGCAATACAGCTTTCGACAATCACTATCACGACTGCGACGAATACTGGATAATTGTCGAGGGCAGCGGCACGGTCTACAGCGAAAACAAGAAATATGAAGTACAAGCGGGGGACTGCGTGGTCACGGGCATGGGGCATCACCACGATTTCCCGGTTGTTGACAGCCATATTTACGCTGTATATTTCGAGACTACCCTCGGCGGGGAATGAAGCAATTATTGCACGGCTGCAATCAGTCCGATCAAGCGAAAGCGGCATACTGTCATAAGCTGCTTGCCCTGTACGATTTAGCCGACGAGTTAAACCTGTCCATAACGGAGCTCGCTATCGGATATATACTCTCTTTTGATGATATTCATGTGCATATACCGGGCGCAAGGGAAGTGACGCATCTGATTGAAAATCTCAACGCTGCGAGTAAAGGCGCGCTAAGCGGCGATATCGTCGGCAAGATCGACGATATCCAACGCATTTAAACTATAGTCCCCGGGGGACCGGTATTATTCCGGAGAGTTTACCTCCCCCACAAAACGCATCAGCCGCGGAGTTCGGCCCCAAAAGCCTTTTTCAACCGCTTTATGACAGCCCCGGCGCAGTTTTCAATCTCATCGGATGTCAGAGTTTTCTGCGCCGAACCGATTACCAGCCTGATGGTGACGGACTTTTTCCCTTCGGGGACCTGAGGCCCCTTGTACTCCTCCACGAACGATATATCCCGCAAAAGATCGTCAGACGGCCTTTTGCCCATAATAACTTCAACTATCTCCTTCCACTCAACCGACAAATCAAAGCGCATGGATATATCATAATCACTCATCGGATATTCCGGGATACGCGTAAACTTATTGGTTCTGGACGGGTACGGTTTCAGCGAGTCCATATCCAATTCAAACAGCATCACCGCGCTGTTCTTTATTCCGCAATCAAGCGACGCTTTTTTGGATAAAAGCGCCAGATTGCCCATCCGCTCGCCGTTATGGCCGATATTGAGCCATACCACATCGTCAGCCCACACCGGCTTTTCGGCTTTATCAAATGTCAAGGGTTCCATGTGCGCATACAGGGGAAGGTTTTCAATTATACCCTTCGTCTTCCTGAAAATCAAAGTCAAATCGTCAGGGCTTCCGACATAAGCCCCCGCTACATTCCTGCGTTGGAGAGGCAGCGATTCGCGCGGGTCATACGGCGCGCCGAAATCGCGGGCAAAGAACACCTGCGCGGATTCAAATATTGCAAAGCCGTCAAAGAACCGCAGATTGTCCGCAACCGCCTTGCAGAGGTTCGGCAGAAGCGATGAGCGGATATAGCGTTCATCGGGGGACGGCGGCGCGGACAGCGCGAGCATGCCGCTGCTGCCTGAAAGAACGGCGTTCACATATCCGTCGCTGATCCACGGGTATGTGAATACCTCATACATCCCGCACCGAAATGCCAGATATTCCCTGATTTTTCTGTCTATGTCGATTTCAGGCTGATTTATGGAACTCTCAAATGACGTTGTTATTGCCACCGGCTCGAAGTTTTCGAAGCCATGTATTCTGGCTATTTCCTCTATGATGTCGTCGGGTATCGAAACATCGCCCGTAGAACGCCATGTCGGCGCGACGATATGCATAATATCTCCGGCAAAACCCACGTCGAAGCCGAGATATTTGAGTTTATCGGCCATCTCGTCATTTGGAATGCGCTTGCCAAGGCGTTTTTCCAGCCAATCGAGCGAAACATCGATCTCGCGCCTTTTCAGCCGGTTCGGATAGTTATCGCGAAAACCGGTCACCGACGCGGCGGGAAACAAGCCCGTGAACATCTTCATTGCCAGCGAAAGGGCGATGTCGCTTCTTTCCGGGTCTATGCCCTTTTCATATCTGGTGGCCGCTTCGGTGCGGATTTCATGGCGCGAGGCGGTGCGCCTGACGCCGAGAGCCTCAAAGTTGGCGATTTCGAGTATCACTTTGTCTGTATCGGGCAGTATCGAATCTTTTTCTCCGCCCATCACACCCGCCAGCGCGATTGCGCCTTCTTCATCCGCGATTGCCAAGTCCTCGCCGGAAAGCGACAGTTCCCTGCCGTTTAAGAGCAGAAGGCTTTCTTTGTCGTGGGCGCGGCGCACCGTTATGTGCCCTTTTATGATATCGGAATCGAAAGCGTGCGTCGGCTGGCCGGTCGCCAGCATCACATAATTCGTAATATCCACAATAGCGTTGATGGGACGCATCCCAACCCGCCAGATACGGCTTTGAATTTTGAAAGGCGAAGGTTTTACCGAAAGCCCCTCGATTTTTACGCCGATATATCTGGGGCACCGCGCCGTATCGCGCAACGTGATTTCGAAATCCCGCGCAGGGGGCGGCGCATACGATTCGAATTCGGCAAGCGGAAGATCGTACAGAGCGGAGATCTCGCGCGCGATGCCGTAGTGTCCCCAAAGATCCGGACGGTTGGTCAGCGACTTGTTGTCTATTTCCAATATCACGTCGTCCAGATCGAGAGCTTCGGCGAGAGCGGCGCCCGCCTGCGCGCCGAATTCGGACAAGTCAGCTATCGTGGCTTCATCTGTGAACGGAAACAAGTCAAAAAGCCCTATTTCCGACGAAGCGCAAATCATTCCGTAGCTCTCGACGCCGCGCACTTTGGTATTTTTGATTTCGACATGGTCGCCGGCTCCATGCCAGCGAACCATTGCGCCGGGGCACGCCACGATGACCTTCATGCCTTCTTTCAGGTTGATGCCGCCGCAAACTATCTCCCGCACGTCCCCGCCGCCTATATCGGTTTTGCATATCTTGAGCTTGTCCGCGTTTGGGTGCGGCAGTATCTCTTCGACAACGCCCACGACCATGTTGGCAAACACCCGGCTCAAATGCGTCATGCCCTCGACTTCCACCGTGGACATGGTCAAATCATAGGCGATGCGGGACAGCTCAATATCCTCCGGTATTTTTACGTAATCTTTTATCCAATTTAACGATAATTTCATATCCTTTTAATTCTCCTTTACCTGAACTGGCTCAAAAATCTGAGATCGGCGCTGCGGAATAATCTGACATCGTCCACGCCATAGCGCATCATTACAAGGCGGTCCAAGCCGATGTTTACATAAAAACCTGTAAATTCGGCAGGATTCAGGCCTGCGGCGCCGAGCACATTCGGATGAGGCGTCCCTCCCGGCATTATCTCTATCCAGCCGACATGCTTACAGACGCTGCAGCCGGCTCCGCCGCACACCAAGCAGCCCATGTCAATTTCAAAACCCGGTTCGACGAACGGGAAAAAGCCGACGCGCATCCGAATCGGAACATCGCGCCCGAAAACTTTCGAGAGAATACTTTTTATCATTATTTTGCCGGACGAAAATGTAAATTCACGGTCGACAATCAGCGCCTCATATTGAAAAAACGCCCTTTCATGCCTCGCGTCGGTCGATTCGTTGCGGTATGCCCTTCCGGGGTAGACGAAGCGGAACGGCGGTTTATGCGTCTGAAGGTATCTTACGCTTGCGCCGGTGAGATGCGGGCGGAGGCAAAGCCTTTCCCCTCCCCGGCCCTGATCGTGGCCCGCTATCCAGTAAGTGTCCATGTTCTCACGCGCGGGGTGATCGGGCGCAAAATTCAAATTGTCGAAAGCATAGAGCTCGCTTGTTATATCGGATTCCTGAAATATCTCAAACCCCATTGAGCGGAAGGCGTCGTTTAAGTCATAGCACATCTGGGTAATAGGGTGCAGGGCTCCGGCGGGCGGCGGTATGCCCGGCACGCTGAGGTCAAAATCGGGGGATATTTCAGACGCCTTGAGACTGATTTCTTCCCTGCGGGCTTCGATCATGGCAGTAAATTGATCTTTAAGGTTGTTTGCGGCGCGCCCCGATTCGGCGCGCATCGAAACGTCCAAGCGGGGTATTTCTTTCAATATGTCCGTGAGCGCGCCCTGCTTACCGAGAAGAAATGACTTCACGTCCTGCAATTCCGTTAAATTTTTCACGTCTGCGATCCTCTTTTTTCCGTCGAGGAGTATGGCATCCAATTTTTCTTTCATACAAATATTCTCCATTCCCATGATACAGCCCTCTTTCGTCAAAAAGGGTGTTATCATTATACATCTTTTGAGCGGATAATGCAAGCAATAAATGATTTTTTTTTGAAAAAAAGCCCGCGCCGACAAAATCAATCGGCGAGTCCGGCGAACCTGTCGTTTATTTTCTGGATGTCGCTCTCGGCCTTTGACTGGTATTTTTCATACATCGACACAAAATCGCTGTTGTAGTTCCGGAACAGGTCCATCATGTGGTTGTTGTAGCTCCCGAACTGGTAATACCAGCCGAAATCAAATATTTTCGATTCGATTATAATATCAAGCATCTCGACGCTTTCCTCGTCGCGCGCGTGCTTGCCGACAAGCGATTTGTCGTAATAGGCGGGGCGTATCACATAGAGCGATTCCGCCGCGAGCGCCTCCAAAATCACCGCGGTCCTGTCGAGGTCCTGCTGCACCGACGGGATAGAGAGAAACATCGCCTTCCACGCCCCCACGGGGCTGTAATAGTCGCTCTGGTTTTCGTCGAGTTTGGGAAAGGGAAGTATGCCGAAATCGGTCTCCATAGCGCGCAGCTCGGCGATGGTCTCCATGCCCCTGAGCAGAAACAGCGCCTGGTTGTTTGAAAACATCCTTCTGAAGTTCACATCTATTTCGTCGCCGGTGCCTTTGAATCTCTGATAGGCGTACACGGCCGTTTTGTCGAAGGTCCAATCCGCGTATTTTTGGACCGCCAGCACGGTTCGCTCATTATACAGCGACAATTCTATTTCGCCGTCCGCGTTGATCTTCGCGCACCTTTCCCCCACAGAGCTGACGAGGCTCATCATCGTGTCGTCCTCTATAATCGCGCCGTAGAGGTCGTCGTGGTCGAAGATCCCGTCGCCGTTCAGATCCCCGCTGACGGCTCTCCCCAGTTCGGTGATTTTGTCGTAGGTCCATTTACCGGCCTTGACAAGCTCATACATATTTTCAAGCCCGTGGTCGCGCGCCAGCTGCTTGTTGAAGAGGGCGGCATATATCGAATCGTTTACCACCTGGCTTATTTCCCCCGTGGTGAAATACATTTTCCCCTTGATGGCGAGGTCTCGGTTGGCCTTTTGGTCCCACCACTGTTTTGAAAGGTCGAGGTAGGAGACCTTCCTCAGATCCAAAACGAGCCCGGACACCGCGAGGTCGCACGCATCGTAGACCGTGGTCATGGCGGCGTCATACGCGAAGTCGCCCGCCGCCGATGATTTTTTGATTATTCCGACCCCTTTGCCGTTGACCCAGCCCGACGATATATTTTCGATTTTTATACCGTATTTTTCCTCGATGTACAGATTCCGCATATACCTCGCATCGTTTATGACTTCGCCGGTGAGCCCGTCGGCCCAGAAGTCGTTTCGCACTTCGTCGCCCTCGTCGCTGGTGACGAGGATCTTGAATTCATGTCCGTCATAATACGCCTCGGGCAAATCCGGGAAAATTTTTTCCGTCGTCTGTTCCGGGGTTTGGGCGTCTTCTTTCGGGTTGTTTTCGACTTGACCGCCCTCGTTTTCCTCGCGGGGCGCGCATGACAAAAAAGAAACCGTGAGAAGCAGTACAATAAACAACGAAATTGCGGCAAAAATCATTTTTTTCATAAAAAATCCTCCAACTTTGATCAAATCGTTTTATTATCCGGTATATGCCTCTATCGTTTTCTCCAGCGCCTTTATGATCTTGGGCTCCGCTTTTTCGAGCGCGGACGTTATATTGGCGTCGTTTTTGACCATGGCGCTCGAGAAAATACCCGAAAAGCCGCCCCAGTTGTATATAAGCTCCAAGTCGAAACGCCTTGAGGCGAATATGATATCGAGCATTTCCGACGATTCTTCGTCCCGGGCCAATTTTGTTTTCAGCTGGACGTCGTAATACGCCGGGATGAGCGTGTATCTCGATTCCGCGCAGAGCGCGTCCGCAATTGCCCCCGTCCTTTCCAAATCCCCCGCCGTCGCCGGGATTGCCAGCGAAGTGGCCTGGAACGGCGATATCGTATTGTAATACCCGCTCTGGCCTTCTTCCAATTTCGGCGAGGGGATTATCCCGAAATCGATGTCCATGCTCCTAAACAGAGTCACCCTGTTCATGCCCGCATTTGTAAAGAGTATCCTCCCCGCCATAAAACTCGCATCCATCACGTCGTTCCAGATGTTGCCGCTGACCCCCAGTACATCGTCCGATCTTAGGCATAATGTCTTGTCGCCGAACAGACTGAGAAGTTTTGTGAAAGCGGTTATGCCCAGCTCCCCGATGCCCGCGTATTCGGGCAGGTCTTCGCTGTTTTTGGTTATCGGCGAAATCCCGGCGGCGACGATTCCCGTGTACATGTTCCAGGCTTCGCCCTGCCAGCCGAACTGGTCTTCCCATGTGATGATCCCGTCGCCGTTCAGGTCCTTTGAGGCGCCCTTGCACATTCCGACCATGGCGTCAAGGCTCCATTTGCCGTCGTGGACCAATTGATACGGGTCTTCAAGGCCCAGATCCTGAACTAATTTCTTGTTGAACAGGTAAACCCATGTGGCGTCTTTGTCCATAATCGTAAAATCGCAGAATGTGGTGTACAGTTTGTTTGCAATCGACAGCTCTGCGTTCGCGTTTTGGTCGTACCACGGCTTTGTCAAATCGATATGGGCGGCCTCTTTCAAATCCACAAGGCATCCGTTTTGCGCGATGCCGACGGTACTCCCGATGCTGGCAAATATGAGGTCATATTCGTCGCTTCCGGCAGTCACCGCCTTTCTGGCCAAAGCCGCCGGATCGACGTTCGCGATCCTCGTTATTACAATATTGTATCGTTCGGATACCGCCGTGTTTCGTTTATACACGGCGTCGTTGATCGCATCCCCCGTTTCTTCTTCCGCCACGATTTCCTTTGCCTCCCAGTGGTGGTCGGCCGTTTCGGCTTCACGTGACAAAATCCTCAGGTTATACCACCCGTAATCGTTTACCGGGGCATCTGAAAAAACACGCGGGACGCCGGCCTCCGGCTCATTTGGCGGGGGCTCGGAGCCGCCGTTTTGAGCGGCTTGATTTTCGGTTTCTTTCGTGTCCGCGCCGCTTTTTTCCCCGCATGAGGCCGACGCCAGAAATACTAAGCATAAAATCAAAATTCCGGAAATGATTTTTACAAACATACTTTTTTTCCTCCCATGAATATGGCTGACTTGGTCTTTAACTTTAGATTCTACCATAAATTTTCATTTTATACAATCGAAAAAATTTAAATTTCGATGAATTTTTGTGCTTATCGGTCAAACAGTTTTTTCATGTTGTCAAAGCCCACTTTCGTGCCGTAATAGCAATCTTCCATGCCTTCGTATTCCAAATACGCGCAGCCGCAAAATCCCGAATTTTTTATGATTTCCGAGATTTTTTTCATGTTCATGTCGCCCTGGCCCAAAATCGAACCGCGCAGATACGCGCCGTGCTGCGAGCGGAACCATGAGCCGGAGCAGTCAAACTGCGTGGCGTCGCCGGGGTCGTTTTCTTCATTGCGGACATAAAAATCCTTCATGTGAATCGTTTTGGCTTTCCCCGCGAGCTTTTTTGCCGCGACTTCGGGATTTTCGTCCACACACAAGAAATTGCCCGCGTCAAATTGGAATGAAAAATTTTCGCGCTTCACCTGCGCCAAAACCGCCCCGACCCGGTCCGAGCCGTTTATATGAAAGCCGTGGTTTTCAAGCAGAATCACAAGCCCGTACTGCGCCGCGAAATCGCACAGTTCGTTATATGTGTCGACGACAAGCGGCAAATCGCCGATAAAATTTTCGACGGTGTTGTCTTCCGGTTTTCTCCTGTACCCGCTCATATCAACGCGCACGGTCGCCGCCCCGAGCTCCAAGGCGCTTTCTATATGCGCTTTTACGCGCGCGGTTTCGGCTTTGTATCCGGCCGCATCCAACTGCAAAAAATTCGCGTTGAGGCTGTAATTGCCGATTTGGCTTCCCCAGTCTTTGGCGGTTTCGCATAACTGTTTTGCGAGCGCCGCGTTATTTACCACATCGATTCCAAACGGCACGATTTCTATTGTTTCCGCCCCCGCCTCCGCGGCGAGCCATTTGACCGCCTCTTGCGGCGTAATTTCTCCGCTTGTTATTTTTCTCGATATGCTGTAAACGCTTATTCCGAATTTCACGGATTTTCACCCTCCTTTAAAATTTTGATAACTTTCCAACTACACAATACCACATAACCGTGAACATTTTAAGAACGACCTGTTTGACGCAAAAAATTTTGAAAAATTTTCGTGAGTTGTTGTTTTTTTTGTATTTATGTGATACAATGATAAAAAGAGCAAAACCGTTCTTGAAAATTATTAAAATCGGGAGGCACAAAATCATGTTGGATAAATCCAGAATAACCGCGGCGATATGGCCGTGGGGTACCGGCACCAAGGACCAGATGGAACAGGCGGCCAAAGACGTCACCGAAATAGGCTACAAATCATTTGAAAGCGTGAAAGCGGCCATTTACGCGTATGACCTCGATCTGGCGGCGTACAAGGACGTATTGGAAAGGTATGACTTAAAGCCCGTCAGCTTCTATTTTCACCTGCCCGCTTTCGGGGAAGAAGAAAGCATATTCTCCACTTTGGACAAAGAGCTCGAATTCATAGCCGCTTTGGGCGTGGACCGCATCTGCCTGCAGGGCACGGGGGGCCACCCGGGCAAATTGGACGAGGCCCAATTGGAGTATGAGCTGAAATTGGTGGAAAGGTTTGCCCGCAAAACCAAATCGTTCGGCGTCACTTCGAATTTGCACAATCATCACGGAACTTGGGTCATGTTCGAAAACGAAATAGACAACATCCTGCAAAACTTGGATTCGAGCGTCATCTCGTTCGCCCCCGACACCGCCCATCTTGTGGCCGGTTTGTGCGATCCCGTCGGGGTGATTTCAAAATACGCCGACAGGGTGAATTTCATACACCTGAAGGATATCGCCACCCGGTTTGTGGAATCGGCCGGCATAGCCCCCGAGGGAATGGAAGTGTACACCAATTTCTGCGAGCTGGGCCGCGGGCTTGTGGATTTCCGGAAAGTTTTCGATATATTGAAAGGCGCGGGCTATGCGGGGCCGCTGTGCGAGGAGCTCGACCGGGCGCCGGTGGGAAACAGGGAAAGCGCGAAAAACAATTATGATTACATAGTGGCAAATTACTGATAATTACTGATATTACTGATAAAGATTAATTTTAGGAGGGCACTTAATGAGCAGGTTCAGATATTCCGTGGGCCCGTGGAACGTGCACGAAGGAACGGACGCCTACGGCCCCGCAGTGAGGGACACGATACCTTTTGAAGAAAAAATCAGGGCATTTAAAGAAATAGGCTTTGACGCGGTGCAGTTTCACGACGACGACGCCGTGCCGGATATAAACAATTTGAGCGAAAGCGAAATAATCGGCGAGGCGAAAAAAGTCAAGGCGCTGCTCGACAAATACGGCCTGAAGGCCGAGTTCGTGGCGCCGAGGCTCTGGATGGACCCCCGCACGGCCGACGGCGGCTTCACCTCGAATCAACCGCAGGACCGCGAATTCGCGATGTGGCGCGCGTACCGCTCAATCGACATAGCCAACGCGCTCGGCTGCGACAAAATCGTTTTGTGGCTCGCCAGGGAAGGGACGCTGTGCTTTGAGAGCAAAGATCCGGTAGAATCGGTAAAGCTGCTGATAAAAGCGCTCAACGGCATGCTGGCCTATGACGCGAATATAAAGGTGCTGATCGAAACCAAGCCGAACGAGCCCATCGACAGAAGCGTCTGCCCCACAATCGGGCACGCGCTCGCCGTCTCCGCCGCCACAGACGACCCGGCGCGCGTCGGCTGCCTTTTGGAATCCGCCCACGCGATACTCGCCGGGCTCGATCCCGCGGGCGAAATCGCGTTCGCGCTCGCCATGGGCAAGCTGTGGGGCGTGCACTTAAACGATCAGAACGGCATGAAATTCGACCAGGACAAGAGTTTCGGCGTGGAAAACCTGCGCGCCGCTTTCAACCAGATAAAAACCCTGATCGAAAACGGTTTCGGCAAAAACGGCGAATACATAGGCCTCGACGTGAAAGTGATGCGCACCGAATTCCAGGAGGGCAGCTACCGGCATCTGGCAAACAGCCTGAAAATCGCGAAGGCGCTGGAGGCCAAAGCGGAGAAATACGATTACGCCTACGCCAAAAAATGCGTGGACGCCCGTGATTACGAAAGCCTGGAGCTCTATGTCATGGAGCTTCTGATGGGAATATGAATATATAATTTTTTAAGAAAGGGAACTTAAATCCTATGGAGATAAAACCTGTAAAAGTGGGCCTGATCGGCTCGGGGCAGATAAGCGGCACATACTTAAACAACATGATCAACCGTTTTAAAATCTTGGAAGTGGTCGGCTGTTCGGATATAATCCCGGAGCGCTCAAAGGCGAGGGCCGCCGAATTCAATATCCGCGACATGACCAACGAGCAGATACTCAGCGACCCGGAAATACAAATAGTGGTGAACACCACATATCCCACCTCACACTACGAGGTGAACAAGGCCGCGCTTCTCGCGGGCAAAAACGTCCACTGCGAGAAGATGATCGCCGTCGAGCTCGATGAGGGAAAAGAGCTCGTGGCGCTTGCCAAACAAAAAAACCTGCGCATAGGAATGGCGCCCGATACGTTTATGGGCGCGGGCTTCCAGACGGCGCGAAAGCTGCTCGACGCAGGGCTGATAGGCGAGCCCTTTATGGCGCAGGCGATGGTGGTGCGCGGATACCATCAAGACAGATGGGAAGGCCCCATGTACGGTTTCACGCGGCAGCCGGGCGGCGGAATACCGTTTGACATGGGCGGCTACTATATGCACGCGCTCATTTCCCTGCTGGGGCCGGTCGCCCGCGCCGCGGGATTTGCGAAGTGCAGAAACCCCGAAAGAACGGTAAAAAATATAAAGCACGAGAAGTACGGCGAGAAGTTTACAATCGATACAATAAACCTTCTGACCGGCGCCCTGGAATTTGAAAACGGCGTAATCGGCAATCTGACCCTGGCCTCGGAAGGCTTCGGAGAAACCCCGCGCATCGAGATATACGGCACGGAGGGCACGCTCATATGCCCCGACCCGAACACTTTCGGCGGCCCGGTTTATCTCAAACGCAGCAGCGCAAGCGAGTTTGTCTCAATGCCCCTGACCCACGGGTACGCTTCGGGCTGCTGCCGGGGAATAGGCGCCGCCGATATGGCCTGGGCGATAACCAACGGCAGGGCGCACCGCGCCCACGGCGACATGGGGCTGCACGCCTTTGAAATAATCCACGGCGTATGGCAGTGCTCAAAGGACGGAAAAGTCCACATCATGGAATCCGCCTGCCAAAAGCCCGCCCCCTTCGCCTCCGGTTATGTCGAGTCCGGCATGGACGAATACGCGCTGAGTATCTAAAAATCAAACACACCGAAAGGAAAATTATACGTTATGACCGGAAGAGAACGCATGGAAGCGGTGTTCGCGGGGCGCATCCCCGACAAGGTGCCCCATTTCGAATTGGTCTTCCAGATACCCGATCTGGCTTTCGGGAAGCCCTGGCCCGACGCGGGGAAATTTGACATGGGCACGGAGGCGGGGCGCGAGGCGTTTACCAGGGCCCATTTTGAGATATGGGATCTGATAATAGAGCGCTACGGCTGGGCCGCCATCCCGGTCGGTTATACCATGGCAGGCGCGGCGAGGGAGTATTTCGGCAGCCGCGCGATGATATTCGACTTCAACGGTTCCGGCACCTTCTGGATGCCGTCTGGCAGGGATATGGTCGACTTCGCCGTGATGATATATGAGGAACCCGAAAAAACCCATGAGCTGGCCCGGCAGAAAATGCGCGAATCCATCGAGCTGGCCAAAAAGCAAATCGACGCGGGAGTGGATTTCATCTGTATAAACAGCGACTACGGCTACAACAGGGGCCCCTTTGTCAGCCCGGACAAATTTTACGAAATTGTCACTCCGTATCTGACCGAGATCGTCGGCGAGATCCACCGCATGGGCTCCGTGGCCATTTTGCATTCCGACGGGGACCTGCGCCTGGTGCTCGACCAGTTGGTGTCCACCGGGCTCGACGGGTATCAGTCGATAGACCCGCAGGGCAGCATGGACATAGCCGAGGTGAAACGGCAGTACGGGGACCGGCTGATACTGATGGGCAACGTCAAAACCGCGCTTTTGCAGTATGTGGACGAGCCCGCGATACGGTCCGCCGTCGATTACTGCATGGACGCCGGAAAGCCCGGAGGCAGATACATTTTCTCGTCGTCGAACTGCATTTTCGCCGGCCTGCCGCTTGAAAGCTACCACGTGATGCTGGACCAGTACGAAAAAAAGGCCAAGTATTAAAAAGCAAAGCCAAAAAAAACCACCCGTCGTTTGAGCGGGTGGATTTTTTTGGCTTTGCTTTGTTTTTTTACTTGAGGAATTCGACGGCCAAGTCGGCGGCGGAAGCCGCGTCTGCGGTGTAGCCGTCTGCGCCTATGGAATTGCAGTACGCGTCGGTTATCGGGGCGCCGCCGATCATGATCTTCACTTTGTCCCTGATACCTTCATTTACGAATATCTCCACTATGTCCTTCATGACGCCCATCGTGGTGGTCAGAAGCGCCGAGCAGCAGACTATCTGGCAGCCCTGGTCTTTGACGGCGGTCAAAAATTGTTCGGGGGATACATCGACGCCGAGGTCTACCACTTCGATGCCTTTGCCTTCCATCATCATCTTGACCAAGTTCTTGCCTATGTCGTGCAGGTCGCCTTTGACTGTGCCTATGCAGATTTTGCCGAGCGGTTCCACTTTTTCAGCCACGAGATACGGCTTTAAGATATCCGTGCCCGCCTTCATCGCCCTGGCGGCGATCAAAACTTCGGGGACATACACTTCGTTGTTCTTGAATTTGTCGCCGATGATGCTCATGCCCGGGAGAAGTCCCCCTTCGAGTATCGCCTTCGCTCCCACGTTATCGGCGAGCGCCTGCTCTATGAGCGCCTTTACGTCTTTTGCCTTGCCTGCCTGCAGGGCAACCGATATGTCGTTTAAAATTGCTGACATTTTTTACTTCCTCCTTATTGAAAAAATTATATAAAATATATTGTTATATATTTTTTCTGATTTCCGGTTTTTTCACGGGCGGAACCTGGCCGTTGGATTCCTTGAATTTTTTGGGCGTTACCCCCGTTATTTTCTTGAAAACCTTGTTGAAATAGCTCTGGTCGTAAAACCCCACCGCCTCCGCCACATCCACAAGGCTGATCCTCTCAGTTAACAGCAGCGCCTTGCTCTTTTCGACCCTTGTGAAATTGAGATAATCGTTGAAATAATAGTTCATCTCTTCCTTGAACACTTTCGAGAAATACGACGGCGACAAAAACACGTATTCCGCCACTTCCAACAGCGTCAGCTTGCGCATATAGTTGCTTTTGACGTAGGAAACCGCCTTTGAGATGAGGTCCACATGCTTCACATTCGAAAAGGCGAAAGTCTCTTTTGTGAATTTTCTGAGTATGTCGGTCAGCGACCAGCAGACCTCTTCTATCGTGCCGTAGTTGAAAAATTCGCTTAAGAACTTTATGTTTATATCGAAAATCTTGGATTGGTCCGCCCCGCCGTCGAGCGCCGCCCTCGAAATCATCACCGAAAGCTCCATCGCCTTCACTTTTATCACTTCCAGATTGTTCGCCGACGAAAAGAATATGTGCCCCAAAATTTCGTTTATATATTTTTTGGAATTTGCCAGATCGCTGTTCACTATGGCGTAGGAGAGCTGCTTTTCCTTGTCGTAGGGATATGACATGTAGCTCTGGCTTTCCTTGATCAGCGCGGCCTTCACGTTTTGTATATATTCGCCGATTTGCTTCTGCTGCTCATATATCTCGTTGTTTTTTTCTATCTTCGGGAGCCCGCGCCCCTCGGAAAGCTGCCTTGCGCACACATAGAGCAGATTCGCCATGTGGCTGATGAGCTCCGAGGCCACGAAAGGCACTTCTTTCACCGTTTCCATAATTTCCTCGGGCGAAATTTCCGGCTGCACCGCCTCCACCAGCTCCTCGACATCGAAATCCTCGCAGTAAACCGGGGACATGGGCCCCGCGGCGAGATAATGCATGTCGTCGTCGCCCCCGGCGACCGGACAGACCACGAACACAAAGCCCGCCGGGCAGAAATATATGTACTTTCCCCCGAAACGCTCGCTCTGCTCGCCCGCGTAAGCATGCACCCCAAAGCAGTAATCGCCGCTGTCCGTTTGCGGCGGGGAAATTTTCTTGGAGCTCTTCGTTATGGCGCAGACGCACCCGCAGGAATTGACATTGCGCAGGGCGGCGTTTTTTTTGTCGATGTACATCACACCGCATTTTACGCTCTTTGAGAAAGATTCCATAAGTTTGTTGTCGCTCACGCCGTCTGTGCCGCTTTTGTCGGGTTCCGCAGTTTTCTTATGCATCTTCAGCTCACCTTATTACATCTGTGGCTTCATGAATAAAATTATACCATAAAAAACAGGTATTTAATTGTATAAATACAGTATTTTTTGTAATATTACGGCGTTATTTCAAACAAAGAACCGAGCCCGGGGCCCGGTTCTTTGTTTGCCGTGAGTTTTATCCCTATTTTTTCGATTCTTTGCCTTTGCCCTTGCCGCTCACAATCACCACCACGATAATTATCACCACCACCGCGGCCGCCGCCGCTATGATGATAATCAGCATCATGTTGTTTGAGTCTTCCCCATCTGAAGAGGAGGCGGCAGCTGTGGTTTCGCCTTCGGCGGGAGCCGGGGCCTCGGTTTCGGCTTCGGGAGCTTTGGTTTCGGGGGGCGGGGCGGGCGCTTCGGTTGTCTCCGCGGCTTTCGCGGCCGCGGCCTCGTCTTTTGCCGCCTGGATCGACGCCGCCGTTCTCGCGGGGGCGAAGACGAAGTCGTTTGCCGCCTGCTCCGAATCAAAGAAGGCTATATATTCGAGATAGATCGTGTCTCCGGTTTTCGCGTGTCCGCCGCTCTCCTCATAGTACATGAAGTCGAGCCGGAACTGGTCGATGGCGCCGTGCCAGTGGTCGGGGTAGACATCGGGGTCGCCCACGTCGGCGGGGCGCTTGGGGTAATACTTTTTGCACTGATCGGTCATGTTGTAGACGTATTTGGTGTAGTCGCTCTTCGGATTGATGTCGAAAGTGATCGAGCTCTCGACGTGATAGCCTTTGGTCGGAGAACTGAAATGGATCTCAAAGCCGGGCGCGTCGCTGGGGTTCTTTATGCCCAGGGCTATCCACTGATATACGTCGGCGTCAACTCCCAGATCCCCGAAGCCCGTAATGCTGGTGTAAAGGTCGCCTTTTGTGCCCGTGCCTTCCGGGTCGTCGTCCGGTTCATAGCCGCTGACGCATTCCGCGAAAATCACCCACTTGTCGCCGTCCGCTTTGGCTTCAAATTCGCCGTCGCCGCCGGAAGCGCTGTCAAAGACGTCGTCTGCCCAGTCATATTTCGAAAAATCGATTACCACCGGATTTGCCGCCGAGACGCCGAACGAAAACATCCCGCAGAGCATGAGCGCGATGACCGCGAATGAAATCGCCTTGGATACAGATTTTTTTACCATAGATCAATACCGCCTTTTTTTGATTTTGAGATTACGCACAATCCCATATTTAGAGATTATACATCATATTTTCAAAAAAGTCAACACTGTCGGATAAATTTAAAAAATATTAATCTGATTGTCATTATTGTGTGATAATGTAAAGGTATGAACACAAAAAATATATGGAGGAGTGAAACAAAATGGCCGGCAGGGCAAAGGGCAGCTACAGCCCCGGCGATACGGTTTTGGGCAACTGGAAACTGAGCCACCTCATCGGCGAGGGCGGATCGGGCAAAGTGTATGAGGCGCGGCGCGAGGATTTCGGCCGCTTTAACTGCGCCGCAGTGAAGATATTCTCCGTTCCCCAAAATCTGGCCGAAGAGCAAATCGATGAAATCGATGAATTTTCGATGGTGGCTAACTTGAGGGAAAGCGCCGGCATGGTAAAATACGACGACCGGGAGATCTTGGGCGGTCCCGGAGGCGAGAGCTGCGATGTGATACTCCGGATGGAGCTTCTCACTCCGTTTTTCGAATATGCCCACTCGAACAAGCTCACCATACGGGATATAATAAGGTTGGGCATAGATATATGCGCCGCTTTGGAAATTTCGCAGAAATTCAATATAGCGCACAAAAATATAAAGCCCGAAAACATATTCGTGTCAAAGCTCGGCGATTTTATGCTCGGCGATTTCGGGATTTCGCGGACAGCCGAAA